>NZ_JBYTCM010000024.1:79002-89628 GCF_058790275.1 Mycobacterium sp. FW102-FHT13B02 | reverse complement strand
GGCACCGACACGGCCTGAACATCTCCGCCCACCTCAGCCCCGTCCCCGAATTCCCACCACCCCAGGGGACTTAGCCGGCGCCTTCGGCGAAGTCGGCGTTGGCCGGGTCCAGCAGGGCTTCCACGGTCGGCGTCACGCGGAACACCAGCTCGGCAAGGGCATCGATGGTGTCGGCATTGAAATCCCACCTTCCGCCGCCGTATGCCTGGGCCCATCGGGGGAACGCGTGGCGGCGCTGGGCGAGCCATGCGTCGAGTTCGGGTGAGCGGGGAAGCCGGGGAAACCCGGCGGTCAGGATAGGTGCGGACGGCTCGGTCCATGACGGGTGGCCGGCGGCGTGCGTGTCGGCCGCGTGTTCCCAGCGTTCGTGTTCCGCCTCAATGGGTTCCGGATCTCCGCCGAGTTCGGCCAGGAGCAGGTGCAGAGGAGACGCCGGCGAAAGGCCGAGTTCCGGATCGGCGTCGACCACGGGAACTCCGGTGACTTGAACGCCGTCGAACACCCATCGGTGATCCGACACCAGGCCGAGCAAAGCTGCGTTGGTGAGCAGCGGGTGACCACGCTCGGCGAACCGGCGGGGGTCATCGTCCCAGCGCCACCGGCCGCGGCCGACGCGAATCAGACACTCCCCCAGGTAGGCCACCAGTCCCTCGACGAAGGGCTGTTCGTCCTCGACGAGCGCGTCGGCGGGGTCGCCGAAGTGCTCGCGGGCTGCGGCGACCAGTTGGCGTAGGGAGGGCAGCGAGTAGTCCAGTTCGAGGTGTGCGGGCAGATCGAAGTGCGCCATGGCGTCGATGACGATCGCCGACCGGTTCACCCATTCGTCGAGCGGTGAGGTCACGCGGAATCCTCTCTGTCGGGTCCCTTCGCCTGGAGGAGCAGGCCAGACGTGGCGGGTGGGTGTTCGATCTTCCATAGTGCCCATATGGGTGATTAGTACCGATATGAGACCCTAGTGCCCGAGGCCGCGGTCGTCCTCGTCGCGGCTGCGATCCTGATTGCGGGGCGTGATCTCGCGTTGGTGGTGTTCGAGCGCCATGCGTTCGCGGATGCGCACGGCGCGGCGCACCGCGTCGGCGTTGGGATAGCCGAGTTCTTCGACCAGCGCCGGGGTGGGGTTCAGGGTGAGACTCCAGCCGGGTTCACGTCCGCGCATCTTCATCCGTTGGTTGGCCGCTTCGGCGCGGGCCTTCGCCTCGGGGGTCTCGGCGGCCATCCGCAGCTCCAATGTGAGCGCGGATAGCTCGGCCTGCTTGGCCTCCAGCTCGCTGCGCTGCTCGAAGGGTGCTGGCGGATGAGCCAGCAGGTCATCGAGTTCGGCACGCTGGCGTTCTTGTTCGCGCTGCAGGCGCACGTGGTGCTCGGGCAGTCCCGTGTAGAGGTTCTCCACGCGGCGCAGCAGACCGAGCTGTTTGGGTCCAGACACGTCGAGCCCGAGCGATGATCCGGCGGCCAACAACTCGGCACCGTCGATTTCGGTGCTTCGCGAGGGGACGTTCAGCCGCAGCAGCAACATGTCGTGGGTGAGGTCACGGGCGCCCAGGACCTCGACACCGTTGATCGCGGCCCCGATCGGTTCGTAGCGCGAGGCGCCGCGGTCCTTGCCGGCCATGTAGGCGCGCCGGCACGCCGTCGTGAGGGCGGCCGCGGCATCAGTGCGCTCCGCGAACGTGTTCCCGCCGACGACGATGCGGTGCGGTGCGTCCCCGCGCTCGGCGGCGGCCTGCGCTACAGGGGCGAGAGCGTCGATGTCGGTCTGCTTCTTCGGAATGGCGCGTTCCAGAACCGTGACCTGCCAATCGCGGCTGCGTACGGACTGCTGGTGCGCCCGGTCCAGCGCGGTGAGGCGGCGCACGGTGTCGTCGAGTTCGACCTGGCGCAGGTAGCGGGGGTCACCGGTGGCGATGGCCTTCGCTTCGGCCGCGGCAGCGCCGATGTCTCCCCCACCAAGATCCTCGATCTCGGAATCGAGCACTTCCTTTCGCCGCATCTGTTGGATGAACAGGTCCTTCGCCTGCACCTTCTGCCACATCACGGTGTCGTAGCTGGACTCGGTGACGTAGAGGAACATGTCGATCTCGTCGTTCTGGTTGCCCTGGCGCACGATGCGGCCTTCGCGCTGCTCCAGGTCAGCCGGACGCCACGGAACGTCCACGTGGTGCAGGGCGGCCAGGCGAGACTGCACGTTGGTGCCGGTGCCCATCTTCTCGGTACTGCCGATGAGCACCGACACCTCGCCCCGATTGCATTGCGCGAACAGCGCTTTGAGCTGCGCGGGATTGCGCGCCTCGTGAACGAAGCGGATGGCCTCCGGCGGCATGCCTCGAGCGACGAGTTCGTCCTTGATGGCTTGATAGACGGTGAACTGGCGCGGATCTTTCGACGGGGTGCCCCGGTCACAGAACATCAGTTGCAGCGGTCCGCGTGCGGGCAGCAGTTCGCCGGTGTCGCGGTCACGGTACTGACGATCGCCCAGCCGCCGCTGCACCCCCATGGCGCGTTCGGCGACTTCGGCAGCTCTGCTGTGCTCGGGGGCGCCCAGGTGCGCCATCCTTGGGTCCAGGGAGGCGTTGCGGCCGTCGTTGCTGATCTTGAGGATGTTGTCGCGCTGGGGCTTTCGGGCGTCGAGATGCTCCGCGCGCCAGCCCAGATCGCCGATGAAGTCGACGACCTCGACATCGGGTTTGAGGCTGACGATCTGACGCGCCCCGGTACGCAGTTCGGGCAGTTTGACCGGTACTTGGTCGCGGGTGACGACATCGGTGTAGGCGTTGGTCAACGCCAGCAGCTCGGGCAGGTTGGTGAACTTGGCCACGCGCGTCACCGGCCGCAGTTTGGTGCCGGTCGCGTTGACCTCGACGCTGGTGTGAGTGGCGGTGAACGCAGCCCCCCAGTCCCCCAGGTCGGCCACACCGGCCTCGCGCAGCAGGTCGGGCCGGAGGTAGGCCTGCATGACGAAGAGCTCTCCGAGGGAGTTGGCGATCGGTGTTCCGGTCGCGAAGGTGGCCACCCGCTCGACGACGGCGTGCTCGGGGACACCGCGGGCCCGCGCCTCGTCGCGGCGTCGTTCACGCAGCACGTCGAGTTTGAGACTGAGGTCCTCGGCGCGCTGCGCGGCGCTCGCGCACGACAGCTCCTCGATGTTGCACACGCGCTGCTTGTTCTTGTACATGTGCGCTTCGTCGATCAGCAGGTAGTCGCACCCCGATTCCTCGAAACGCAGTCCGATGTCCTTGGTTTCGGCGGCCATCAGCTTCTCCAGGCGCGCCTGGGCCGCTTTGATCGCCCGCATGATGGCCTTCTGGCTGCGTTCGACGGTCGAGTCCTGCAGCTGTACGCGCAGCTCGTCGAGCTGCTTTTCGGCGTAGGCGGTGCGCACGTCGTTGGAGACGTTGATGGCGGTGAACGCCGACTGCGGCACGATCACCATGTCCCACTCGCTGGCCGCGCTCTGGGCGATGAACCGCCGCCGGCCCTCGGCGGTGGTGGCCGAGGACCCCAGCAGGACGTTGGCGGCGGGGTACCACTGCTTGGCCTCACGTCCAACCTGCTCAATGATGTGGTTGGGCACCACGATCCAGGGTTGACGGACCAGGCCGAGGCGCCGAAGCTCCATCGCCGCCATCAACATCGTGCCGGTCTTGCCGGCGCCGACGACATGATCGAGGAGGGTGGAGGGCTCGTTGATGATGCGGGCGACGGCGTTGCGCTGATAGTAGTGCGGACTGAAGTGATCGGAGAGCCCCGGCAGCCGCAGATGACTGCCGTCGTACACCGGGGCGCGCAGGGAGTTGAACCGCCGGTTGTACTCGCTGACGAGGGTGTCGCGCCGTTCGTCATCAGACCACAGCCAGCGGCTGAACTCTTCGGTGATCTTGGCGCACTTGGCCTGCGCGGCGAACGTCGCTTGTGCGTCGACCTCGCCCTCTTCGGTGGTGATGACCACGGCCTTGGAGTTGCACACCGCTTCGAGCAGACTCACCGCGTCGAAATTGCGCTTCTCCAAACCCCACTCGTCGGTCATGAGGCGACCGTGGCGCTTGTAACCGGGGACGTCGACCGTCCAGCGGCCGCCGATGTGCTCAGCGGTGACACCGGTGACCCCGAATGTCTTTTCGGCGAAGGCGGCGATGACGGGCGCCGGAATCCAGGGCGCGCCTGGGCGAACCTTGATGTCCTCGGCTTCGCGTTGCTCGGGCTGCACCTCGCGCAGCGCGCCGACGTAGGGCTCGTACACCGGGTTGGCGTCAGCGGCTTCGATCGCGGCGGCGAGCTTGGAGCGCACGTTGCCCGAGAGTGCGGTGGTGGCCGGCACCAGGTCGTCGGGGTCGTCGAGACTCGGATAGACCAGCCCCTCGATGAGAGCGCGGGTGTCCTCCTCTCCCACGCCGAGCAGCTCGCCGATCAACTCGACATCGACTCGTCGGGTCCGGTCCAGGCTCATCGCGAGCGCTTCTTCGGGCGTGTCGGCGGTGGTCCGCTCGACGTCCGCGGTGAGCACGTCGCGGGTGAAGACCGGTGCCTTGGTGGCAGTTCCGGTCTCCTCGTCGAAGTCCTCCAGTGAGGACACGACCGCCCAGCCGGGGTCGTAGCGCATGCCACCTTCGAGGTGACGGAACTTCTTGAACGGCTCGGGCGGCTCCCAGGCTTCGGTCTCCCACTGCTCGACGAGTTCGGTGGGCACGGGACCGTCGTAGGGCCGGCCGGTGGTCCCCTCCTGCTCGCGCCAGGTCGTTTCGAGCTTGGCGATACGCTTGTCGTGCAGGGCCTGAGTGGCATTGCGCTGCACCCACTCGAACCGGTTGACCGGCCCCCGCTTGCGAACGTATTTGTCGTACAGAGTGTTTAAGTGCGCGCGCAGTTGGTCACGGTCGTGCTCGGGTTCGCCGTCGCGTTGGGCGGCGATGAGTGCGGTGGCGACGTCGCGCAGCGCGATGAGTTCCTTGGTCTCCTCGACCAGCGTCCTGGGTGTCTTGTTGGGCTCCCACCCGTGACCGGCCCAGACGTCGATGCTGCGGGTGGCCGCGTTGTAGCGCAGCGTGTAGAGCGGTGGGTCGTCGACCTCGGTGTCCTGAGTGCGCAGACCGGGGGCGAAGTTCTCGGTGATGCGCTCTGACAGGTCGGTGCTGCGGGCGGTGAGGCCCATGCCGCGCGCGACCGCCGCGGTCATCATCGGCTGGAGTTGATCGCGGATCTGGTCGGCCAGGGCGTGTCCGGTAGCCCCGGTGACGACCAGCTGCGCCGAGCCGTGCACACCGTGGCCCAGCTCGGTGGCCCCCAGGACGCGCTGTGGATTGTTGAGGAAGTAGGCGTTGACGGCGATCTGTTCCTCGTCGCCGGTACGCGGGTCGACCAGCTCGGCGTCCTCGGTGCCGATCCAGTCCAGGGTGTCGAGATCGACCCTGGCGCCGTCCTCGCGGCGACGAAAGACCAGCAGGTCGGTGACGACGTCGGTGCCGGCGACCCGGCTGAATGCCTGCGACGGAAGCCGCAGCGCACCGATGAGGTCGGCGCGTTGCGCGATGTCCTGGCGTGCAGTGGTTTTCACCGAGTCCATGGTGTAACGGCTAGTCAGCACGGCGACGTAGCCGCCGGGGGCTACCAGCGACAGCGACTTGACGATGAAGTGGTTGTGGATGCTGTGACGGCGCGGATTGTGCACGGGGTCGGTGAGGGCGTACTTGCCGAACGGAACGTTGCCGACCGCCGCGGTGAAGCTGCCCTCCGGGATACGGGTGGTCTCGAATCCTTCGTGCCGGATCTGCGCTGAGGGGTACAGCAGTGCGGCGATGGCGGCGGTGATGTCGTCGGCTTCGACGCCGACGATCGTAGCGCTCTCGGGTGCGTGGCCGATGAACGTGCCACTGCCGCAGCCGGGTTCGAGCACCGGGCCACCGGAGAAACCCGCCGCGCCTAGTGCATCCCAGACCGCCGACACCACGGCGGGGTCGGTGTAGTGGGCATTGAGGATCGACGCGTGGGCGCGCCGATATTGCTCGGGGGTGAGCAGGCCAGCCAACTGAGCGCGTTCAGCGGCAAAGTCGTCGGCGCGCGGGTCGAACACCTGGGGGATGGCCCCCCATCCCGACCAGGCGGCAAGGGTGCGCTGCTCGGGCAGGGTCGCTGGACGCCCGGCGTCGCGCAGTGTGTGCACGAGTTCGACCGCCGCGATGTTCGCGCGGGCGCGCGCTTTGGACCCGGAAGGCACCAGAACGTCGGTGCTGGCGGGAAAGTCTGCGGCGCTGCGAAATTCCTCGGCAGCGGCTGGCTCCACTGGTTCCGCCGGCTCGACAATGCCCACGGCGGCGGCGGGGGTCGCCGCTACGGTCTCGCCGGGGTCGGTGGTTAGGGCCTCAGCCGACAGGTCCGCAGCCGTGGCGGTGGCCGTGTCTTCAGCGAGGTCGTCGGTGAGGTCGTCGAAGAGCGATACCTGGGGGCCTACCGTTCGGGCAGGCCGTCCGCGCGTAGATCGCGCAAGATCATCTGCGCCAGATCGGCGGTCAAGGGGGCCTCGGGGCGGTCGGGTAACTCCAGAGCGTCCTCGGCCCGCGCCGCCATCAGGTATCCCGCCTTGATCCGAAACGGACCCGAGAATTCCGGGGCCGGCCACAGGTGGTCGATCAGTGCTTCGAGGTCCTCGCTGGGCTCGCTCTGAAGTGCCGGGTTCGTCCAGCGCTGCTCCCAGGTGAGGCCCGCGGGGTTCGGTGCGGGGTCCACTCTCTCCGACTCCGGGACGCTCTCGTCGATCTCCACCATCTCGTAGAGTTCGTTGTTCAACACCGTCCGCGCTGCCTGCTCCCGCGCCGCCTTCAACAACGCCACCTTGGTCGCGTGATTGGGTGTCTGGCCGTTGCGCTGGCGGCTCCACGCCACCAGCGCCTTCTCCCACAGCTCCTCGGCCATGCTGGCCGCCATCGAACTGATCTTGTCCGCCTCGGCCGTCAGGAACTCGTTGCGCCGTTCCGGAGTCCACTCCTCGGGCAGGCTCAGATCGGTCGAGTAGACCGTCGCCACCGCCTTGAGGATCTCCGGGTCGATCACCGTCACCGCCTGCGTCGTCGAGGATGCTGAACAGATCCGGCTGGTTCGGGTCCGGCTTCCTGTTGCGAGCCATATTGTCCTCTCCTGACTGACAGTGGCGGGGTCTGGGTAGCCCCGGACGGCGAAGAACGCCCGTAGTCGCCGGTCGTCGATGCCCATCGGCGTCCCCGGCGTCATGGCCGTTCGCTCACGCCGATGTCGACGTCGACCAGCGGAACGGCTGGCCGGCATCCTTGGCGCGCTGCGTGGGTGAGGGCGTCGAGGACAGCGAGGGAACGCATCAGCCGACGCCGGCCCGTCCACCCGCAGCCGCATCGCGCCTGGCGACGGAAGCGGGAGACGAGTACTCGCACCACGGCAGGGGTCGCGGTCGGCGACGGGGGCGGTGCGCTCGATGGAGTGCGCCGCGGGGTGCTGATCTCGATGGTCATGCGGTGGTGCTCCGGGTCGTCGGGGCGGGGTTTGTGAGGTATTCGCCGCATCCGCCGGGGCCGAATTGCTTCCACGGCACGAACGCGGGCGGCCCGACCGGGCGTGGACACCAGAAGCCCAGGACCGGCACCGCGGGCCGGTGAGGATCACCGTCGTCACCGGGTGCCCGAGCAGCTCCACGCGGTGCCGGGAGCTGGCGCGTCGGAACGCCAGTGATCCGGGCCCGCGCACCACAGTGCGGTGCTGACCGACCTCCCGGTAGCGCCCGCGGATGACGATGGAGGCGAAATGCCACGGATGGTCGTGCGGCACACTGGGATCGGACTGACAGAACCGGTGCCGGTAGAGGTTGAGGATGGGGTTTCGCGGGATGAGGAACCACCGCAGCAGATAGGGGTCGGCGGGGTCGTCGCCGATGACCTGGTGCGGGCGGCCCGACACCAGAATCCGCCACCACTGCCCGATCGACAGGGACTCCTCGTCATCGGTGCTGCCGGTGCCGGTCATGATGCGCCTCGTTGAGCCGCGCCGCAGGTGCATCCTTCGCCGGCGATCGTCCAGTAGCGGACCCGCTTGTTACCCGCCGATGTGAGGCGCTGCACCGCGCCTCGGGCGCGCAGCGCATCCAGGGCGCGGTACACCTGGTCGACGACCAGGTGTGTCGCGCGGTCGCGGTTGAGCCATCGCATGACATCAGTCGTGCTGACCGGACATCCGATGCGCTCCAATGCGGCGAGCACGTCTGCGGTCAGCGGCGTCGCCGGCATGGGCCGAGCTTCTGAGGCCGGTGCGCGGGTGAGGCGCTGGGTGCGGTGAACAGCGCATCCAAGGTGGCGATTTCACGGTCGGTGGCGGGGTCGGCCGACGCAACCCACGCTCGTCGGAAGACACCGGTCTCTGCCGCGGCGACGGCCCCTTCGTTCTGCAGGCAGCGCAGCAGCCGGTAGATGGTCTCCTGCGTCGGCGGCAACGGGTGCGCGCTTCCTGTCACGGCGACCGGCGGTGCGCCCTGGCGCAGCTGCGTCGTGGTCAGTGGGTGCGCCGAGCAGCGCAGCGCCGCGACGAGGTAGTCCCGAAGGAGTCGGTTGGTGCAGGTTCGTGGACCCGAACTAGGCACTGGCCGACTCCGCGACGTACGTCCTGGCCCCTGGGAACGCGGCATTGTGCATGGCTTCCCTGATCGCCAAGCAGCGGCGTCGGTGCGCCTCGGGCTGGTGATCCATCGCGGCGACCACCATGGCCAGCTGCCGCCGCGCGACCCCGTGCTCCTCGACGGTGGCGTGCTCGCCAGGGAGGTCGACGCCGGCCCACACGCCGTCAGTGGCCTCCAGCGCCAGCGCGGTGCGGGCGCAGGCCTGCCGCAGCGGGCAGTTGCCGCAGATCCGCTTGCACTGCTGGGCCTTGCGGTAGTCGAACCAGTCCTCAGGGTCAGCCGAGTAGTTGCATAGCCCGTTCACGTCGATCTTGACCGGATTGGCCACTAGATGCGCCATGACGCCACCTTCCGAATTGTGCTCTAAGTGGTCTTTAGTTGTGCCCTTGTTGGGCATGCGGCGATCATAACCCCATCAACGGGCATCTGTGCAGGCCAAATCGTCAACTGTCCACGGCCGGTGCCGACAGCGGGACGATTTCGCGAATGTATTCATCTAGGAACGATGGCCCGAAAAGCTCACTGACGTGCACTTAGAGTCGATTAGCTGTCTGCGGATCGCCGGCGTGGCTACCGCCGGTGGCCGGCCGAAAAATTCTTCGGGATTCGCCGCTCGTGGTGGATATGTTGCGCTCTAGTTGTGCATCCGTGGTGTAGTTGGCTTGGGTACTCGGGTGGGTAGCTGTCGAGCACGCACGTAGTCAGATACGTGTCTGTACGGGCTGCATGTGGTTCACTTTGTGTGTGGACGGCGACACCGACGAGGAAGCAGGCGAAACCACGCCTGCCAGCGGTGATGTCCTCGATCCGTCCCTGGCGCGACTGCGGGACGCCGTTGTGCGACGACGCGCGGAACTGGGGCTTTCCCAACGTTCGCTCGCCGACCTCGCCGGGGTGTCGCTCGGTACCGCAACCAGGCTCGAACGGGGCGCGGGACCGCCCCGAGTGAGCACCGTGCCCAAGCTGGAGGATGCGCTGCAGTGGCCACGCGGGACGTTTCAGGCCATTCGTGACGGAGATGCTCCGCCGAAGCTTCCGCCGCGCGATCCCAGCGGCACCAATCGCACCGAAGCCCTACAGCAGCGCCTGGCCTCGGCCGGCGGCATGCGCAGCGCCACGCAGTACGGCCAGGCGCTGTCCATCGCCTCGGCCGTCGTGGCCATCACCGCGGTGTGCCTAGAGGTATTGACCAGCGAACTGAACGATCCCGGCGCTCGCGCGGCCGCGCTCGATGCCCTCGACGCGAACATGCGCAAGATGGAAACTCTGATCGCGGCCAGCTTGCCCGACGCGGAATCCTTCGACGACGCCATTGCGGTGATGCGCGAGGTGCACGAAAGTCGTACTTCCATTCAGAAGGCCGCAGAGTCGCTCGGATAGAGCTCGCCGAGGAATGACGGGTCAGTAGCCGTCGTACCCGCCGCCAATGCTGGCGATGTGCACGTGGTTGAAGTGGTTCTGATTGGCGTCGCCGCGGTCCTCCATCGGTGAGGAGCTGCCGTCCGGGTTGTGTTGAGCCTTACGCCACAGTGCGTGTGCGAAACCCAGTTCCTGCGCGTGGGCCTGCACGAACTGCACGACCCGGTCGCCGAGGGCCTTGCCGGCCGGGGTGTCCCATTGCGGAATCATCACGTCCAGGGCAAGGCCGTTGGGGTGCCACTTCATCGAATCCGGCCGGTAGCCACCGATGTCGGTGATCTCGGGGAAGGCGGCGGTGATGGCTCGGCTGAGACGGCGGGTGTACTTCTGGAGCCGGGTTTCGTTGGCCAGTCCCGGCCGGTCCAGGCCCGGCATCGCCGGAATGCCTTTGGCGGAACCGGATTGACCGGACGGGGACCTCCCGCTGAGCCCGGCTTTGACGACCGGGGTGAAGAGGCCACCCAGACCGCCGAGGCCGCCGCCACCGAAGGCGCTCATCGGCGAGCCGCCGCCGCCCATGCCGCCGCCCATGCCGCTCATCGGCATGCCGCCGCCCATCGGCCGGGCACCGTAACCACCAC
>NZ_JBYTCM010000024.1:0-78908 GCF_058790275.1 Mycobacterium sp. FW102-FHT13B02 | reverse complement strand
ACGTCGCCGTGGCGTCAACCAGGCCCTGCAAGGACATGACCGGCAGTATCACCCACCACCAACACCACCGACCACCACCAGAGCCGAAATCGTCCTACTGCTCGTCGGTGGGCACGGCGCGGCCGTCGAAGGCGATGAAACTGCACTCCGGGGTGGGCGCGGGGTCATAGACGGTGCGCCAGCACGTCCGACACGTATACGAGCGGTGGGAGCCGACCCCGAGGCCGGCGCATGTCGCACACTGCTGCGTTCCTACGAGCACCCGGCGCGGTCCGCGCAACGGATGGCCCGCCGGACACAGCTCCGACGGGCCGGGCTCCGCGTAACCCTTTCGCGTCCGGATTAGGCGCCACGCCACTGTTCGATCATACGTTCGATAGCCACTATCAGTACCCATAGGGGCGCTAATGGCGGCGGCGGGGCTTCCCTACTCGTCGTTCACGACGGGCTCAGGAAAGGGTTTGCCCTGGTTGTGGTCATTTTCCAGCCGCTCACACAGTTCGGTGATGGCCCTGCGAATGAACTTCTGCTGCTGCCCGATGCCGGTGTAGGGGTGGCTCCAGGTGATGGTGTTGACCATCCGCGCCTTCAAGTCTTCGGGCAGCGAGAGCAGGATGTCTTTGGAGCCGACGAGGCGCTTGCTCGGCGCCTCTCCCACGGCCGCCTTCCTGGTGTCCTTGCCGCTGGGGGCCGTGGCGGGCCGCGGGCGCGGCACATCTGCAGCCGGGCGCTCTGAGGTGACCGAGGCCGGGGCCCGCGGTACTGACGGAGCGGGCGGCGGCTCCGGGTTCGGCGTGGTGCTCTCGCCGCGGGCGGCCGACAGCGCGGCACCCTGACCGATGGAGCTGCGACGCTTGCTGCGCGAAGACTGAAAGTCGGGCGTGGGGATGGCGTTGCTCATGCGGGTGTCCTTGCGCTGTGTTCGATGCCGTCCACGATGTCCCCGAAGTTGGCGGCCAAGTTGCGAATACGGGCGTTGGGCCTGGGGTGCTCGTCGAGTCCCATACCCACGACGCTGAGGCGGGCTAGGTCGGCCATCAGGGGGATGGGGTCACCGAGAATGGGCACCTCGTCGTCATAGGCCAACTCGCGGATCTTCTCGATCCATTCCTGGTGATCGCGGCGGCTGACGTTCAGCCTGTTGATCACCCAGCCCGCGACCGGCAGTGATTTCTGCAGGTATTCCTCGAGTTCGCCGATCGCGCGCATGGTCTGGTCGGCGCCGCGAATCGCTGGCAGTTCGGGCTCCAGGATGAGAACCACGTTGTCGGCCGCCATCAGGGCGTTTCTTGTGATCAAGTCCGTGGCGGGTCGGGTGTCGATGAACACGTGATCCCACCTGTGCTGGTCGGGTTGCAGGGCCCTGCTCAGCGAGTTCTCGGCGCCGGGCTTACCAAACAGGGCGTCCTGGACCGCTTGCAGTTCGTCGAAGCCCGAGGGCAGCAGGTCGATCCCCTGGCGGCGACTGGCGATGACTGCCGTGTCGACGGGTGCCGCGGTCTGGCGGTCGAGAACATCGGCCAGTGTCACCGCAGGGGGCGCATCGGCCGTGTAGGTGGTCAGCTGTGAGGTCATATTGCCCTGAGGGTCGGTGTCGACGACCAGGACGCGGTGGCCGGCAGCGGCCGCCGCGTGCGCGCACCCAAGTGTGACCAGCGTCTTGCCGACGCCGCCTTTCAGGTTGGCGAAGACAGTTATAGGCATAGCCACCCTTCCCTACCGTTACCTGCACGAACACTGTATCTGGTGAGATGAGCCAAGCTTGGCTGCGCTAAGTGAATGTCCGATAACGAAACGGTACATACCGGGATATTCCATTAGCGTCCCATACGTACGTTGATATAGCCGTATGTCCCGTACCCGTAGCTTAGCTAGTATCTGCTTTGATTCAGACATATTAGAGAATATTATTGGTTATTGCAACCCCTAGCACCCATACTAACCCTAGCTCCCATATGGGCAGATATGTTGCGATGTTGGCTCTGCTGGTGGACTGGCCGCCCTGCGGTGGGGGACTCTTCGGGCGAGCACGCGATCGGGCACAACGGACGGACACTTCGGCGCACCCCGCTCATCTGCAGGAGGGCGAATGCGCAGACCTCGACGGCCCGCCTCGGGGTGCAGCTGAACCCTGTACGCCGACAACCTTGATTCCTTGGACGGGAGACGTAACAACACCATGACTGCCGTGATTGAACAGCCGGTTGCTCTGGAGCAGGCGCGCACCGACGACGCGCGCCTTGCACAGGCCGCCAAGCTCAACGACGTTCGTCCCGCCGAGCCCGAGGATGCGCCGGCCGGCGACCGGATGCAGCAGCACGCCGCTCGGCTCTCGCTGGTCCGTCTGACCAGGACAACTGCGGTGGCCATCACCATCCTCGTCGGGTCGGCCAGCTTCGTCCTGTCGTTTTCGTCACTGTGCGATCTGGCCGCGCGGACCGTCTGGCCCGACCACCTGGCATGGCTGTGGCCGGTCATCGTCGATGGCGCGATCGTGTTGGCCACGATGGCCCTGGTGGCCTTCTCCGCCTACCCGGAACAACGGAGCGCTCGGCGCTACTTCTGGGCGCTCTTGACCATTGGGGCCGCGGTCAGTGTCAGCGGCAATGCCGTGCACGCGATGCTTCCGAATCCGGAGTTGCCCACGCAGCCGCTCGGGTCGTGGTTCGCCGCGGCCATCGCCTGCATCCCACCTTTGGCACTGGTCGGCGCGACGCACGCCCTGTCGATCCTCTGGCGGTTCACGCCGTACGAAAAGCCCGATGAGCGAACACAACTCAAGGATCGTGCGCTCGCTCTAGCCGCCGAGCGACTCGACCGGTGGGACGCGGTCGCCGCGGCAATCCATGAGCGGGGTTTGATGACCAACTACGAGACCGCAACCATCGTCGATGTGCTCCGTCTCCTGCACGACCAGCAGCCTCCGCTGCCCTTGCGCCAGATCGGCGAGCAGCTCGGAATCCGCCACGATGCGGTCGCCCGAATTCGAGACGCCGCTAAGGCGGTGCTCGACCAACCGGTCACGGCCTAAACGAGAATGCCTGATGGCCCAGCGAGGTTCGCCTCGCTGGGCCATCAGGCATCGCATTACCGGAGGCATGCTGGCCGTGCTGCGGTGGAGCGCCCGCAGTCCTCTCTTCACGTCGTCACAGCGCCGATGTCGGCACGATTCGGGCGCCGACGAGATCGGCGAGCAGTTCGATGGCTGTGTACTCGTCGTATTCGTCATCGGCCGTGGGCGGGCCGTGGGCCATTACCGCGGCCAGGTAGCCGTCGTCATCGACGATGACGGGGCCTTCAGCGGCATTTTCCGGGGTTTCGGCGGCCGCCACAGGTAATCCACGCAGAGAATCCTGGAGCGCCAGCCAGGCGTGCCACTGGGCCCGTTCCCGCCGGTAGCGGGCGATCCGGTCGACCAGCACCTCGTCGACGCGGTGCGCGGCGGCGATGTCGTCCAACGTCGTTGGCCCCGAGATCACCGTCCTCCCTTGTCGCGCGATGAGTCCCACCGTCGCCAAGGCCGCAATCGACAGCTGACCGGCACGTGGGCTGATGCGTGCGGCCGCGTACACGTCGGCCGGCCGAGTAAGTCCGCAGGTGGTGATGAGTTCGTACACCAGGCGGTGGTGTCGGCCGACGATGCTCCAGGCCGGGTGCACATCGGCGACGCGTACCCGGTCCAGCGGCGTCGGCTCGATGTTGTCGGGATTCTCGATGGTCAGGGCGTAGAAATCCGCATCTCGGCCGACGCGTCGGCGGACCAACAGGACGGGGGAGCCGACCATCTCGCGCGTTCTCCTGAGCACGTCGAACGTGGTGGTGGCGGGCAACAGTCCAGCCGACAGCGACAGTCCGCGGCCACCGACTCCCACGATGGGTGTCCCGGACCTCAGTTCACCGGCGACTACCGATTTGATGGCAAGTGCTTGGAACACATCACGCACGGTCCAACGCAGGGTACTGCCGGCGAACTCGCGGTCTGCCCAAGCCAATGCGTAGGCCAGCCACCGCCCGTGGGGGCCAGTGCTTGCTCGCCCCGGCTGTGAGTAGTTAGTCCTGTGTGCGGCGGGATTCGCTTTCTCGGCCAGAGTTGACGCGTAGTCCAGGGCGCGGCGGACATCGCGGCTGAGCTGGGCGTCGGCGCGGACTCCGTGCTTGGTGCGGTAGGACTCCGCCAGGCCGCACCAGGGCCGGCCAGGGGCGGTTTGGGCGATGATGTCGGTGAGGCTGTATCCGCGCAGTACCGCGTTGAGGACGACGGACATGCGCGCCTCAGAGGGGCTGTCCCAGCGGCGTGGCGAAGCTGGGTCACCGGCGCGCCCGAGGGCGGTGTCGCCGCGGGCGGCGAAGTCGGCGACGTCGGCGGGCAGCGGCTTGGTCCAGCGGGCGTGCTCGGCTACCCGTTCGTCCCCGGCGAGGTCAGTCCGTGCGCCTGCCGCTGGGGAAGGGGTTGATGACGATGTCGGCGGGGCGGGCAGGGTGCCCAGCAGGGCATAGAGCTGGGGCAACAGGGTAGGTTCGCTGCGCTCGGTGAGAGCGGCGACGGCGCTGGCGAGTGAGCCATCGAGGAGCCTGTAGCCCCCACCGGCGCACGGTGTGCCCGGCACGCTGATGCAGCCCTCCTTGGGGTTCTGCATGGGTTTGGGGTCCAGACTGGGCAGCCGGGCCTTCAGCTGGCGCAGGAGCGGCTGCAGCTCGTCGAAACTGGCGGTCGTGCCGATAGCCAGGGGGACCAGGATGTGGCGGCCGCCGTTGGTGGACCGATCGGTTACGACACGGGCGCCGCACGAGGTCAACCAGCCCAGGGCACGACTGAAGTCGGCGTCGACCTGGCCGTGGCCGTGAGTTTTGCTGTCGAAGTCCAGGGCGACCAGCGTGGTTCGCCGGTGGGTGTACAGGTACACCGCGGCCATCAGGGCGGGCGGCTTGTCGCTGATGCGCCGGGTCTTGCGGTACTCCTTGGTCTCCGGGTCGAAGACCTTCATCCGGTCGCGTCCCGGCTGAGACAGTTTGCGCGCTAACGACTTCCACACCGATGCGGGGTCAGCCGGAGCTACGAGTGTCGCGGTCACCGGACCGCCACGGCGGGGCCACTGGGCGGCGTTGGGTAGCCGCGACCGATGTCGACCGCTGTCCGGCGACGAGCGCCGCCACAGTCCGCGCTTCGTAGGCACGGCGATTTGTCCGCAGTGTGCGGAGACAATTGGAGAAACACGGTGCACATATCTGGACCAGTGCCAATGCATGCGCTACCGTGAGAGCTGTCCGCCAAGACAGTCCCTTCGGGGAAAGTGGCGCTTTCGCCGCGACCAGCCCTCCGGTTCCCGCCGGGGGGCACAGTCGTTTTTACGGCTGGTCAGCGCCTATGAAGATGTGTTCCGCTGTATTGCGCCGGGGGAGTCCGTCCTTGCAGGAACCGAGCTTCGCCGGGCACTAAATGGTCACATCGCCAGTGGCAAGCCCTCCTCCTTCGCGCTGACGCGCGCCTGGCTGACGCCAAGCGCCTCTGCGATCGCGTCGGCGATGTGGACTCCGCGCGGCAACCCGGACTTCTTTCTGCCCTTCTCGAGTTCGCGGGCCACATCGGGGTGCACGCGCACCGTGCAGTGGCGCGTCTTGGCCCCCAATGGCTTTGCGGCGTCAATAGGCTCGCCGTCGCGGGTGGTGAATTCGATCGCCAACTGCCGGTGCCGGATCAAATCTGGCCGCCCGACGTGCCAGGCCAGCAGGTCGGCCAGGAAAGGGGAGCGGTCCAGGCCGCCGCGCTCCTCGTCGACGAGCGCTTCCAGACTGGGCCACAGCGCCGCGGTCACCATTTCGCGCGGCCCAAGGTGGGGGCGGCCCTTGACGGTGCAAGGACGGGTGAGGTGATCTTGCGGCGCAGGTGCAGTCATGGACTCGCTCCTTTTCCGAAAAGTGCCCGACTGGCGTGAATCATGTCGCACGGGCTTTCTGAAAAGCCACCGACACGCCGAACATTGGAGATCGAATTGTGATCTTGAGGTGTCGGCCCCGAGATTGACGACGAATGTGGCCGTGGTGGTGGACCCTTGAGCGCCTGCGCTCCTATCGTCCGACGCATGAACACATTGGTGGCGCATCTGCTGGCCGCAATGCTCGCCGACGCAACGGATCAGCTGTCGGGCACCCCGCCCGATGCGCGCGTCTCCGTCGCCGACCGCACCACGTCGTGCTGCGGCGAGTCGCAAGCCGCGGTGGGTGTCTGATGACCCTCCACGACATCGCCTCAGAGGTGATCTAGGTGGCGTCCTACGACGATCTGCGCGCCGCCCTGGAGCACATCAAACAGGTCACCGGCGATCCCAACGCGTGGCAGAAGGGTCTGTCGGAGCAGCAGATTCGCGACGTCAACGGCTGGCTGAACAGCCAGGGCGCGCCCGTGACGACCACCCCGATTACCGGCGGTACCGACTACGGCGGCTGGAAGGACCCTCAGACCGGGGTGTACTACGAGAACCGGCCCGACAACACCGGGGGCTCCCCGCAGGTGCCCGATGCCGACCTCGATCGCATCCGGCAGGCGCACCCCGATTTGTTCGACCCGTCGACCAGAGCGCCCCTCACGCCGGCACCGGGCGCCCCACCGCCGACGCAGCCGCACGCCCCGGCTCCGGGGACGCCCGGTCAGCCACCGGCGGGGACCGCGCCAGGGACGCCAGCAGGCCAGCCCCCGGCCGACGACGGCGGGCTCTCCGGGAGGGCCGCCGACGCCGCCAAACGCGTCGATGAAGCGTTGGCCAAGAACAAGACTGCGCTGTCGGAAGCCGACGAGGAACTCGTCGACGCGGTGCTCGGCGCGAAGACCGGATCGGACGAGGGCAAGGCGCAGCTGCAGGCGCTGCAGTCGTCACTGGTGGACCAGATCCACAAGTTGGGCCCGACGTTGGACACGCCAGCCGGACAGCAACAACTCAACGACTACCTGCAGAGCAAGACCCAGGAGATCCTGGGCATCGTCAAGTCATCAGGGATGGACGCCAACTCCAAGGCCGAGGTCCTCGATGCGCTCAGCCAGCGCTACGACGCGGTGAAGGACTCCGCCGGCACCGGCACCGGCTCCACCGACCCCGCCCCCGGCGCGGGCGCAGGTGACCAAACCGGAAGCGGCACAGGCGGTTCGGCGGGCGCACCGCCACCGGCCGATGTGGGCGCGGGCGGCGGCGGCGATCCGCTGGCTAGTGATCCCCTGCTCAACGGGCTGGCCTCCGATCCGCTGATGGGTGGTCTGGGCGGGCTGGCCGGCCCCGCGATGGGGGCATTGTCGGGGCTGCCCGGCGCGATGGGATCGATGATGCCCGGAATGGGCGGACTCGGTGGGGGAGGAGGCCTTGGCGACTTGGGCGGCGCGATCACCGGCGCCATCAAGGAAGCCGCGTCCGCCCGCCCTGATCCTGCCGCCGACGCACTCAAGGACGACCCGCTGGGCACCAAACCCGAGAACGCCGAGCACAGCGGCGACGAGAAGGACGACAAGACAGCCGCGACCGACGAGGGCAGCAAGGACGAGGGCAAGAAGGACGTCCCCGCAACCGACCCCGCGGCGGCCAAACCGGCTGAGGGTGCTCAGCCCCAGCCGATAGCGGCCGAGACCGGGCAGGTTCCTCCCGCGCCGCCGGCGCCCGACGTGTCGGTGAAGCTGCCTGACGGATCGGCCGTGACAGCCGACAACCCGCAGCTTGCTCACGCCGGACGGCTGGTCCTTGGAGGTGCCAGCCTCGACGACGCGGCGGGGCAGTCCCAGATCACGGTGTTGCCACCGGGGGCTCCGGTCAATGAGCCCGTCTCACCCAGCCAGCTCAAGATGATGGACTACGCGCAGTTCACCGATCATCGCGTGATGGCTCTGGGTAACGGCAAGGTGTGGCTGAATGGGCAGGTCACCCCTGTTGAGGAGATGCCGACCGGCCCGAATTTCCTGGGCTGGGCTCGGCCGCAGGTCCAGACCGCGCCCGCAGCTACGCCGGCAACCGTGCTGGCGGGGGCTCATTAGGTGTCCGCACACACAAGCGAACGGGGTTAAATTATGAGTGTGGTTTTCCAGGCCGATCCCGCTGAGCTGCGCCGTCTTGCAGAGGTGCATGCCCAGGCGATCGACCAGATCAAGGCCGCCCGCGCAGACAATGAGCGGATGACGTCCGAGGCGCAAACCCTCGGTCCGCTGTATCACCAGGTCAAGGCGTCGGTCGACGACGTTGCGGCCAAGCGTGATGCGGCCCTGGCCAGCGAGCAGGCCCGCCACGAGCAGATGCGTGACGCGCTGCTTCAATCGGCTACTGAGTTCGAGCAGCGCGAAGCCGAGAACCGAGCACGCGTGACGATCAGTCCGTCTGATACCTGAGGGGCTGGTGTTGGTGTCCGCGCAACAGACAACGGTGGAGGTCTTCGAGGCGACCAGCCACGATGAGTCCATCATCGTCTCGGTCGACCGGCAGGGCGCCTCGATCGGTGTGCAGCTGGAGCCCGAGGCGATGGACCTCGCCGACGAGGAGTTGGCGGCGCGGATCATTCGACTCAACACCTTGGCCTACCTGCGTTCCCAGCTGGCGCTCCGGCTGGAGATGGAAGGCAATCGCGTGGAGAACGTCGGCTCATTCCTGCCCACCGAAGACCAGGTGGCCGCCTTCGCGATGACCATCGATTTTTAGGGGGAGACATGCCGAGCACCGGGGGCGGCCCGCGCATTGACGTGTCCTACGGCGGGATGGCCTCTCTCGCCGCCACGATGAGCTCGGCCGCCAGCAGTTTGGCGGCGCTGGCGGCGACGCCGCCCGTACACGCCCCGTTAGCGCCAGACGAGGTGTCGACCAGCGCTGCAGCCCGGCTCTCCGAGCACGGGCTAGTGCTGTCCAGCCGGGCGAGCGACGGCGCGGCGGTCCTCGCCGCAGCCGCTCAAGCTGTCGCCGCGGTGAGCATCCACAGCGGCGAGACCGACGCCGCTAACGCCGCGTCCATGGCAGTGGGTGCCGGGCCGGCGGCGGCGGTAGGAGGACCTGCGACTCCTGCGGCGGTCACCACCAACGCCGTGGCAGCGGACACGCCCATCGCGCCGATGGCTCCGCGGCCTGGCGAAGCGACAGCCGGGCTCATCGAATCGGGCAGTAGCAGTACCGGCGCAACCTTTCAGACGGCCTGCCGCGCCTATCAAGGAGCATTCGAAGCGTGCGCCGCGGCCAGCCGAAACGCACAGGGCGCGGTCGCGGACGCGATCACCGGGCGGACTGGGCCGCAGCTCGCCGCCTCTCTGAACAGGTTCGCGTCGTGGGCCGACCAGATGGCGTCCCATTCGGAAACGGTCGCACAAGCCGCGCAGGATCACGGTGGACGCTTCGATCGGACACAGCAGGAAACGCCACGCACTCAGCAGTTCACCCAAACGCGAGAGTCGATGACCCGCGCGCAGATGCTGATGATGCAGACCGGCGGCCTGGTGGGCGCCGACCAGTTCGTGCGGTACGGCAACCACCTTCAACAACTCGACACCAAGGCGACCGCGACCGGTGCGTCCTACCACCTGGGTGAGCTACCGCAGGCCCCGCCGCCCCCGCCGCCGGTCACCGACATCGTGCAGGACGGCTCCGCTGCTCCCGGTGGCGGATCGGACCAGCCGGGGGAACGCAAGCCCGGTGACAGCGACGCCAAGGACGCCTCGGGCACGTCGGCTGATTCCACGACGGCGGGCGGAGCAGGCGCGGCTGGCGATCCGCTGGCCGATCCTGCAACGGACCCGCTGGCCGCCGGCCAGGGTGCGTCCCCGATGGGCGGCGACCCACTGCAGCAGATGCTGCCGATGGCCGCGATGGTCCCCTCGATGCTGGCCGGCGCCCTCGGTGGTGCCATGGGCGCGGTGACCAGCGTTCCCCAGCAGCTCTTGGGAGCCGCTCAACAGGTCATGCAGGGCGCTGCGTCGAGCCTGCAGGAGGAACCGGACCTTGGGCTCGACAACCCGCTCGACGACGCTGGGATGTCCGACTTCGGCGGCGGTCTGGGCAGCGGCGGCGGCGGCGGGGGTGGCGGCATGGAGCCAGCTGGACTCGACACGTCCCTACCTCCAGGCGCCGGTGCTCTTGGCGCGGCGTCGGCGCCTGCCGGCGGTGCACCGGCGCTGCCGGCGAGCAGCGGAGCGGTGAGCCCGGCAGGGGCTGCCGCACCGGCCGGGTCCGGAATGGGCGGTATGGGAATGATGCCGCCGATGGGCGGTATGGGCGCTGGCGGTGGCGGTGGCGGTGGCGGCGATCGCGCCAAGCCGCCCCCCGACAAGAAGGTCGTCCTTCCCTCCATCCCGAACGGCGAGCCGGTCAAAGGCGAGGTCGAACGGCGCCAAACCGTCAGCGCCGACAACGCTGCGGCAAGCAAAGCAGGGGCCGGTGACCAGGCTGCGCCGGGCCGTCCCCGACGCCGCGTCACGATGCCGCCCGACAGTGAAGGGGATGCGAAATGACCGCACCGCAGGAAGCGGCGGACCAACCGGTGGCCGTAGCGAACGGCCCACGGTCGACTCGTTACGCAGCCGAGGCCGCACTCGTCGCCCGCAATGTCGCGACCATCGAGCGCGTGCAGCAGACCCTGCGGGATCTCCGCAAGAAGTGGGCCGGCATCGACGTGCACATGGAAAGCGCTGATGGGGATGTCCAGCTGTCGGTCAATCACCATGGGCGGCTGATGTCGTTGTCGCTGGCTCCCGGCTGCACGACGCGCTACACGAACGAGGGACTCGAACAGGTGATCAGCACGACCCTGCAGGCCGCTGTCGCGGACGCCTACGCCGAGCGTGAGGTCATCGAGCAGCACGCCGAAGAGGCTGCCCTTGAAGCCGCCAAGCTGCTCGACGACCTTCAGTGATGCACCGCCCTCCGCACGCCGGTCATCGGGGATCGGGCTGCGCTGGTAGCCACATGTCGTCCATCGGCGTTACCGTTGATACATGAGTGAGGGAACGTCCCCGCAGGTCGGACCCGCTGCGGCGGGTCCGGGTTCGCCGTGGGCTCCTCCGCGCGGGCCAGAACAGTCCCCTATGGGCGGTTTCTCCGGCAGTACGCGCGCCGGTGTGCTCCCGCCTCAACCTCCCCAACCGTCGCCGTACGCGCCTCCTCCCGCGGCACCGCCGCGCAACCGCACGCCGAAGTCGGTGCTGGTCATTTCAGGCAGCGCCGTCGTGCTCGCGGTCGCGGCGGTCGTGATGGGCGTGCTGGCCTGGACTCGGCCAGATCCGGCTCCGATTACAACGACGGTGACCCCCTCCGCTCCCGTCTACAGCGCCGAGGAGGTCAGCGCCGCTCGCGACGAGGCGTGCGCTGCGTCGAAGTCGGTGGTCTCCGCGGTGTACGAGGCCTCAGTCCCCCTGGTGGCGGCGCTGCCCAACCGGGACAGCCCCGAGTACAAAGCTGCGCTGGCCAACGAGCAATCGGTAGTCCTCGTTGAGATGGAGTACTTGCGCCTACATACGCCGCCGGCGACCCCGCGCGAAATCGCCGACCCGATGGGCGACTACATCGACGCCACCCATGCCGTGCTGGCTGCCGACACCAGTGGTCAAGACCGCAACCTACCCGCACAACAGGGCCAGACCGCGATGGACAAAGTCCACGCGGCCTGCCAGAAGTAAAGGGGAGACTCCATGCCTGCCACCGCCACCAAGCCCTTCAACCTCAAGCCCGCAGAAGCTCACGCCGCGAACGTGGCCGCTCCTGCCATGGTGGCTGAATCCGCGGCACACGCACCCGCGACCGCTGCGTCGGCCATGGGTGCAGCAGCCGCGAGCGTCGCCCGGCCGATGTGGGCGCCGTTGTCGACGATCGCTGCCGATGATGAAGCAACGGCGCAGGCGCTTAACACAGGCGGCGCTCGGCGCATCGCCGGCATCTATCAGCGCAAGCAGGAATCCGTCACGACGATGGAGACGATCGAGAACGAGAACCGGCAGGCTCTCACCCTCCTGCCCGGTAGCGGGACCGTGACGATATGACGACATACGCCACGACACCACCCCAGCAGGCCCCCCCTCTAGGTGGTCCACCCTCCCCACCCCCTCGAAACGCGGACGGGCCACCAACTCGACGGACACCGCGGCCCCGGCCCGCCGGGATGATCGCTGCGGCAACGGCTTTCGTTGTCGCAGCGGGCGCGACCGCCGCCACGGCCGCCGCCCTGGCCAGCCCCATCGCACCGGCGCAACGCACCATCAACGTCGTCCCGCCCCCGCCGGCGGAATACAGCACCGCCCAGATTCAAGAAGCCAAAGAGTCGGCGTGCTCAGCGTGGGAGCAAGCAGCGTTAACGACTGCCGCCGCCAGCAAGGAGCGGGCGAACGCTCCGGCAGACCCGGCCGCGATCGACGCTCGGTTCGACGCCCGGAGCAACGAGAAGCGCGTCAGCATGTCGCAGATTGCCCACCTGCGGACTCAGATCAAGCCAGCAGCACCGCAGAGCGTCGTCGCTCCAATCCGAGACTGGATGGCTTCGGAGATCGACAGGCTGCACTTCGTTAACATGCGAGACTGGCCGGCGGCGAGTACGGCGCTTCAGCGCGGCAACGGCCTCGTGGATGTGATCGCGCCTGCGTGCGGGCTGCGCTGATGCCTGCGACGGGGGGGCCCGCGGGATCATATGGCCCGCTGATCGTTACACCGGATATGGTCCCGCCAGATCCGGCTCACTGGGACGCCCAAGAGAAAGCGTACAAAGCCGGGGCTTCCGCGTGGGACGGCATTCACCAACAGATCGTCACCGACAACGCCGCTTTTCGTGAAGCTGCCGATTCAACCGGTTTCGATGCAGCGCACCAAGCCGGCGCCACGTTGGCCGAAGAAGCCAAAACGATTAGCGAGTGGCACGACGCTGTTGCGAAGAAGTGCAACGGCATCGCTCAAGTGTTGCGCGAGACCGCATCTGGGCAGGATCAGCTTGTTCGTGACGCGGATGCCGCAATACAAGCAGCAAAACTGCCGGGTGAGCGTGAGGGGATCGTCACCGCGTACCACTTGCGGGCCCGCACTCAGACCGGCTGGGGAGTCGAGGCAGCTACCGCCCTTCACACTTCGTTCAAGGCAAGCGCTGAAAACACACGCGCTCTCGATCTTCTCACCCGATACGGTGACCTCCCCGCCAGCCCGGCCGTCCAACCAGTCGACAACGACACCTCCCCTGGCATCGCGCAAAATGACGATCCGCTCAAGCGCGTCGATGACACAGGCGAGAAGACGGTCGACAAGCCGGCAAAACCCCCTACGGACGCGTTGGGCGCCCCGTCGACCCAGCCGGGAATTGATCGAGGTGCAACATCGGCACCCGGAGATGCTGGGACGGCTGTGGCGCCCAGTCCGCTCACGCAGGCGACTCCTGGTGTGACGTCGCCACGCCCATCCGCCTCACCCCTTGGGGGTGGCGGCATGCCGTCGATGGGCGGATTGGGCGGTGGCGGCGGTGGTCTCGGCTCGGGCGGCGGCGGATTGCCAAAGATGCCGGGCGGACTCGGCAGCGGCGGATTGCCGGGGATGGGCTCATCCAACCCGCTCAGTAGCGGTTTGGGCCAGATGCCGGGAACCGGATTGCCAAGTGCCGGAGGGGTTCCGGCGTCGGGGGCTGGATCTCCGGCGGCGGCGTTCTCGCAGGGCTTGTCTACCGGCGCGGGCATTGGGGGCGGAATGCCGGCGGCGGCCCCGCCCGCGCCGCCCAGTCCGTCGCCGGCGTTGACCGGCGGCCACGCGGTTCCGACCACACCGATATCGGCCGCTGCAGGCGGGGGAGTCGCGCCGGCCGCGGCTCAGCCTGGGATGGTCGCCCCGGCGGCTCCTGCTGCTACTCCGACCGGGGCTGGCATGGGTGCCGGAAGTGGGGGTGCCCCAATGATGTTGCCGCCGGGGTCGATGGGCCCGCCGGCCGCTGCGCCGCCCGCGGCGACGGTCCCGGCGAGCACACTCGCCGCCGCCAGCAGTGCACAATCGGCGGCACCGGCGTCCTCGTCGAGCGCTGGGGCGGGGGCGACGCTGATCCCGGCGAGTGTGGTGGCAGCGGGCCAGACGGCCGCGGCACGTGAGCGGCGTGAGTCGGCCGACGCGGCAGCTGCGAAGGAACTCGCATGGAAGCTGCAGCACGCCGCTCAGGCGGTCGGTTACCCGATCGAGTGGGCCGTAGGGGTTTTCCGGTCACCGAGTGGTACGGAGACCGTGGCCACGTCCAACGATGGGGCCAGTTACATCCCCGCCGGTGTGTACGTGCCCCGCTCGGTCCGGATTCTCGCCACGGACCCGTTGGTGGACGACCATTTTCGGCAGCTGTGGTTCGGGTGGGCTGATCCGGCGCGGGTTCTCATTGAGTACGCGCAGCTACGCGCCGAAATGGGCTGGCGGCTGGTGGCGGCTGCGACCACGGGTCCGCTGACGGCTCTGCGTGACGCGGGGGTGGAGCATCCGCCGTCCTGCTCGCGGCAGACCAATCCCTTGCTGCAGCCCGGACAGCAGACCGCACCTGCCGGCATGGATGGGATGCACGAGCACCGCCTGGCGGTGCTGTGGCCTGACGTGTACCCGAGATTACTGCGAGTGATCGACACCGACCCGCTGCTCCAAGACCGGATCGTATCGGCCGCGAGCGCATTGTTGATGAACACCGCCACGACTCAGGCTATGGCGGTTGACGGCGGAATCCCCAATGCCGTGCGCCAAATCTGGCTGACGCGCGGCGGGGACAGAGAACCGAGCCCGCAGCAATGGGCTGAGTACGACGCCGCGGCCAAGGACTTCAATACCGTCACCTCGATCTTCCGGCCCGGATTCGTTGGCCATGCTGATCCGAGTGACACCATCGAGGAACTCGCTCGCTACCGTGCACACTGGATGGTCGCGCGCACCGCAGAGCTGATCGGGGGGTGGGCTACGCGCCCGCTGCCTCTTCCTGACATGTGCTACGCCGCGGCCGCTGCCGGTAACGTCCACGTCCGCGATGTGATCGTCGAGTCGCTCACCGGCGTCGAAGAGGATCTCGTCCACGCCGGGTAACGCTGGGCGCGCCGTGCCCGCCGCGTCTGGACGTCGCTTCGCTGTCGGTTCAGCAACCTACCGAAAACTGGTTCGCAAGCAATTTGGCTGCGGTGGTGGCTGACTCGTTGTTTTGCACGGTACGGTTTTGACGTGCCGATGAATCTGGCTTCCAAGACACAGGTAAGAGGTCACTACTTCTTGCGTCGGCGGCTGGGATTCGCCTTTCAGCGCCGGTCGGTGCGCATGCAGACCGACCGCATACGCACCCAGCGGTTGATGCTCGTGATCTCGGCGCTGATCAGCGTCTTGGTGATGGTGGGCGCCCTCGTCGTGGGGTGGCTCAGGCCTGCGGGCTTGGTCAACGACTCCAAGATCGTGGCCGACCGCAAACTCGGCACGGTCTTCGTATCGGTCGACGGCCGACTGCATCCGGCACTGAACTTGGTCTCGGCCTGGCTCATCGCCGGGCAACCTGCCGAGCCGACGTTCGTCAGCCCTGACGACCTCGCCAAGTGGCCCCGCGGTCCACTGGTCGGCATCGAAGGCGCCCCCACCGAACCGCCCCAGGTGCTCACGCCGGAGGTGTCACGGTGGGCCGCGTGCGACACGGCGTCCGACACAATGAGCGGGCGTCCCGTCATCACCGGCATCAACGGCGACCTGACGTTGGGGGACCGGGCCCGCGAGCTTGGCACCGATTCAGCTGTTCTCGGCACGTTCAACACGCAGGCCTACGTCATCACCAACGGCGTCCGCATGCCCATCGACCTGACTGACCGAGCGGTTGTCGAACCCCTCGGACTCGAGGAAGCGGGCGCACCGGCCGATCTGTCCCAGGCCATGGTCGACGCCCTGCCGGCAGGCCGCCCGCTGGTGGTCCCCGCGGTGCCGGCAGCCGGGCAGCCCAGTACCGTCAACCTCGGCACCGGGGCGCCCCTGGTGAACGGCTCGGTCGTGGTGTCTCAGGACGTCGCCTCGGGCAAGGACCAGTTCTACGTCGTACTCGCTGACGGCGTGCAACCCGTCTCATCGGTCGTGGCAGCCATGCTGCGCCAACGCGATTCATTCGGCGTGGCTCAACCGCCCCGCATCTCACCGGACGTGCTCGGTGATGTCCCGGTCCGAAGTGCACTGGACGTGACCGGTTACCCAGCGGACCCGCTGAAGGTCGTGAACTGGCGCGCCGACCCCGTGCTGTGCGTGGCCTGGGACCGCGGAGCTACCGATCGGCAGGCCCGTCAACGCCTTCTCGTTGGCCGCGCCCTGCCAGTGACGGCCGAGCAGGAGAGCCACCTGGTTCCACTCGTCGTCGGTAGTGAGGACCAGGGCAAGCAGGCCGATCAGGTCCTGTTAGCCGACAACGCCGCGACGTGGGTGTCGACGACGGGTGCGAGCGCTGATTCGTCACGCCGTGAAACCCTCTGGCTGATCAGTGAATCGGGCGCCCGGTACGGCGTGCCCTTCGACGATGACGCGCTGCAGGGGCTGGGACTCAAAAACGTTGCGCCGCGGCTGGCGCCCTGGCCGCTGCTACGCGTGTGGCCCGCGGGCCCGGAGCTGTCCAAGCAGGCGGCCATGACGATGCATGACACGCTGGCCGGCTCGGCGGCCCCGATCACAGAGCAAGGACGGTAGACCGCAATGGCAACTGTGAAGCCCCGCGAGGGCGCGGTAAAGGTTCCACCGACGATGGGTGGCCGCGAGGCAATCCCCGAGCCGCTGGAGGCGCCTCGGCCGGTGCCCCGCAGCAAGACCGCGATCATCCTGCCTGTGGTCATGGGCGTCGCATTCCTCGGCATGATGGCGATGATGTTGTCGCAGCCTGGATTACGCGGCGGGACGATGGGGGTGATGTCGCTGTTCTTCCCCATCATGATGATCGTGTCGATGGGCAGCTACTTCTTCACCAATCGCGGCGGCGGTGAGAAGCAGATGTCGGGTCCGCAGATGGAACAAGCGCTGCGCGATTACGCGATGAACCTCGACGAGACACGCGACAAGGTCCAAGACGCCGCCCGCGCCCAGCATGCGCAGTTCGAGTACCTCCATCCCGAACCCGCGCTGCTGTCCGGGCTCGTTGGGTCGGCGCGCATGTGGTGCCGTACGCCCAACGATCCGGTACTGAAGGTGTTCTACACCCAGGTCCGGGTCGGGTTGGGCACCTCGAAGGTCGTCAAGGAGCTGGAGACCAACGAGCTGGGGCGGCGCGAAGACTACGAGCCCGTCACCTACGACGCGTCCTCGGCGTTCCTACAGACGCAAAGCAAACTCCACAATGCCCCGAAACCGCTTCTGCTGCGCAATATCCCCGGTATGGCGCTGATCGGTCGCGACGGCATGGACGCGGTGTACGGGCTCGCGCGCGCGATGATCTGTCAGACCGCCGTGGCGCATTCGCCGCGCGACTTCAAAATCATGATCGTGACCGACGACATCGCCCGCTGGGAGTGGTGCAAGTGGCTGCCGCACTGCGCCCATCCCACGCTGAGGGACCGCGGCGGCCCCACCCGGATGGTGTGGACCAGCGGCGAGCTGATGGACGCCGCGGTGGGCACGGAGCTGCACGGCCGCGACGCCTTCCGCGCCAACTCCAGCACCACCCCCCACTGGCTGGTGATCGACGACCGGCGCCGGCGGGGAGACGACCGCCACTGGGAGACCTTGACCCGCGCCGGCGGTGTGGCCGGAGTGACCTTCCTAGCCCTGTCCGATGAGCCGGGCCGCGGCCTCGGGTTCGAGCCCGCCAACACCTTCTGGGTCTCCGACACCGAAGTCACGCACCGCGATCAATGGTTCTGCCGTCCCGACTCAATGGACCTGGCCAGCGCACGGGTCCTTGCCCGCAAGATGGCCCGCTACCGGGTGGAGGGGGACCGCTCCCGAAGTCTCATCGACGACGCCTCGGTGGACGCCGACCTCTACAAGATCATCGGTATCGACGACCCCGGCAACCTGAACGTGGAGAAGCTCTGGGCGCCAACGCTTACCGGGCCCCCCTTCGAGAGCAATGCGTGGGGTGCGAAGTGGTTGCAGTTCCCGATCGGCGTCGATCCGTCCGGTGCGCCGGTCTACATCGACTTCAAGGAAACCCACGAGGGCGGTATGGGCCACCACATGGTCATCGCCGGCACGACGGGCTCGGGTAAATCGTCCTTTCTCACCACCCTGCTCTTGTCAGCGGCTCTGACGCACTCTCCAGAGACGCTGGTGTTCGCCTTCTTTGACTTCAAGGGCAAGACCACCGCCAACCAGGTCGCCGGGCTGCCGAATGTCGTTGCCGCAATGGGTAACTTGAAGGACGACTCGCTGTGGATCGAGCGCATGGGCGATGTCATCAACGGGGAGTTGGAGCGCCGCAAGTCATTGCTCGACCGAGCCGGGATCAGCGAGGTCGCCGAGTACGAGTACCGCCGCATCCATCTAGGGATGCGGCTGGAGCCGTTGCCCGCCCTCATCATCGTCATCGACGAGTTCACGCAGATGTTCATCGAAGCGCCCGAGTCGAAGAAGATCATCGACGAGATCGGCCGCCAGGGCCGGGCGTTGAACGTGAAGATGATCCTGGGCTCGCAGCGTCTCGGCCATGAGATGCAGTCGGGCATCATGGCCAACATCCCGATCCGCGTTGGTCTGCGCACCCTGGATGGCGGTGAGTCGACGGCCATCATCGGCACCGACGAAGCCAAGCATCTGCCCGTAACCCCCGCCGGTGCAGGCCTGCTGCGTGTTCAGGGCCGGGACCGGCTGGTCCGGTTCCAATCGGCGTTCGCGCGCAAGGTCTACCATCCCCCCCGGCGGGTGGCAGCCGAAGCGGTGCGCACCCAAGCCGGATACATGGCTCCCGAGGTCTTCACCGCCGCCCCGATGGCGGCGATCGAGACGGCACCGAAGCTCACAGCGGCACCGGTGGAATCCACCGACACGGTGCTTGGCGACGACGGACAACCGATCCGCGAAATCGAAGCCTCCATCAAGTCGCTGCAGGAGCAGACTAGGGTACCGGTCCACCAAATGTGGCTGCCCCCATTGGAACCCGTACCGGTGGAGGAGCTGGTGCGCCGGCTGCGGCGCAAGCCGTGGCACCAGGACTACGGACACACCGCCGGACTGTCGTTCCCGGTCGGGATCGAGGACCGGCCGTTCCAGCACGCGCAGCGCGTGTACGCCTTGGACTTCTCCTCGGGCAACTGCGCGGTCATCGGCCGCCAGAACGCCGGCAAGACCACAGTGCTCACGACGCTCATCACCGGGGCGGCCCTGATGTACCACCCCAAGCGGGTGCAGTTCGTCGTCGTCGCGATGGGCGGTCCGGGCCTCAACGAGGTGGAGGCACTACCGCACGTGATTTCCTTCGCCCGCGCAGGCGACCGCGAGCGCGTCCAACGCACAATCGCAGAAATGAAGCTGCTGGTCGAGGAGCGTGAGGAAGCGTTCAGCCGACTCGGGCTGAGCATCGAGAGCTTCCGTGCCCGCAAGTTCGGCGGCGAAGCAGGCCCAACACCGGAGGACGCCTTTGGTGAGGTCTTCCTGGTCATCGACGGATGGCAGCAGTTCCGCACGACCTTCGGCGACGAACTCGTGGAAGACCTAGGCCTCATCATGCAGCGCGGTAACAGCCTGGGCGTCCGCACCATCCTTGCCGCGAACGGCTGGATCTCCGGCGGTTTCCCGTCGTGGATGTCGAGTTCCTTCACCCTCAACGTCGAGCTGAAACTGGACACCAACGACGATCCGCAGAAGAACAACCGGGATATCGCCAAGAAGGTGCCCTTCGGGACGCGTGAGCTGCTCGCCGACGACGCCGACGACCCGAACGCCGAGACACGCATCGAGACCGTGAGCGGCCGAGGCACGTCGATGGCGGGTTACCACTTCCAGGCCGCCCTGCCCGTCCTCACCGCCCCGGACGGCCGCACCATCGGCCCGCGCGAGGCCGCAGAGGTCATCACCAAGCTCACCGGAGTCGATCAGGTCGCCCAGGTCCGCATGCTGCCGAGCACGGTCGACCTGGCCGCGGTGTTCGCCGCTCAGCGTGAGCCGCGCCCAGGACTCGTGCCGTTCGGTATCTCCGAGGTCGGCCTGGTGGCCGCCGAAGCGGACTTCGCCCGCAACCCGCACCTGCTGTTCATCGGCAATCCGGAGTGCGGCGTCTCCAACTCCCTGGCCGCGGTCGCCCAGGCGATCATGCGGTGCTACCGACCCGAGGAAGCTCAGATCTACGTCATCGACCCCGGAAACTCCTTGGTTCGGGTCGTCCAAGGTGCGCACCTGGGCCGCTACGTCGGCGAGGACGGGGTGGAGTCCGAGGGCTACACCTACTACGAGGACGACGTACGGGCCATGACCCGGCACATCGACATGCTCCTGGCGCCGCGCATGCCGCGCGGGCGCGCCGGCCAGGAGGAACTCGCCCAAGCGACCCGATCATGGTCGGGACCGGAGATCTTCGTCCTCGTCGACGATGAGCAGATCGTCGCCGGATGGAGTTCGGGGGCCAACATGTTCAAGGCAGAGGGCCCAGCAACCGAGGGATTGGTCAAGTACCTCGACCGCGCCCGCGAGGTGGGTCTGCACCTGATCGTCGGGCGGCGCTTCCCGTGGGGACCGGCGATGTCGTCCCCGCTGGCCGGGAAACTCATCGCCCAGACTGCCCCCACCGTCGTCATGGACGGCGCCCGCATGGAGGGCGAGCTGATCCGCGGTGTGCGTGCCGCCAGGCAGCCCGTGGGTCGAGGAAACTACGTCACCGACCGGCTGATTGCCCCCGCCCAGATCGCGAAGGTGTTGCCCCTTGAGTGATCCCGGACATCAGCTGGCCGCAGCCGTTGACGCCGCACGGCTGGACTTGGGCCTGTCCAAGATGGACTTGGCCAAGATCGCCAGGGTCGGACGATCCACGATCACCGATCTGATCAACAGGGGCAAGGTGCCCGGACGCGAGGTCACCCGAGGCCGCATAGAAGCAGCGCTGGGTTGGACCTCGGGCAGCTTCGCCAGCGTGTTGGACGGAGCGGAACCGACGTTGCGCTCCGGGGCCGACTATCCCCTGACCGGGACGACCAAGGTGCTGGTGGAGCACCTGACGCAGATCGCGCAAGAGGCCAGGGCCGGGTCCGCAGTCGCAGACACCCTGAGCAAGCGCCTACAGGTCATCGGCGACATTGCGGAATCCGCAGCTCAGCTGGCCGCGCGTACCCGCTCAAATTTGTGTGCGGACCATCTACCAGTAGCTGAGATAATGGCACGTGACGAAATGTCCGGGTCTTGAGCGGACCAACGGCGAATAACGAATTTGTACACGGGAAATGTGGCTCTGCTGGTGGCCGCCATAGCCGAACCGCTCTAGTCTCGCTTTATCAGGTACCTAGCGTCTTAGGGGAAGGCTCATCGTGGCTTTTTTTGTAGAACCGGTTGAGGTTGCTGCTCAGTCCGTAGCTGAGACCACCGGAACGGCAACCACCGCGGGAGTGCTCGCTGGCTCGGCGCCGGCCATGACCGCCGTCGTTCCGATGGGATGTGAGGAGGTCTCGGTGGCACTAGCCACCGCGATCCAAGCGCATAACGCGCAGTTCCTCGCTGAGACGACGGCCAACGTTGCCGATCGCGAAATGTTCGCTAGCAACGTCGGCATCTCCGGGGTGATGTCGGTGGCGACCGAGGCCGTCAACCAGGCCTCACTGCTGCTCTGAGCATATGGTCGCCAACTACTGGGGCATCACTCCCGAGATCAACGCGATCCGGTTGACCACCGGACCCGGCGCAGCGGCCATGACTTCGGTCATCGCCGGTTACCAAGCCGCGGGCGTTACTCACATCGAGCAGGGTGCCCAGATGATGACCACCGCAGCCACCACGGCCGCCGGCAGCTGGTGGGGCCAGGGCGGCACGGCCATGCTGGCCGCCGCGGTGCCCAAATCAGAGTGGCAGATCCAGGCCGGCGCACACGCCCAGGTGGCGACGGGCCTTATCGGGGCCGCCGCTGCCGCGCACACGGCGGCAGTAGCCGCGACCATTCCCTACCCGGTGGTCATTGCCAACCGCGTCCGGGAAGCGACCCTTCAGGCCACCAACTTCATGGGGTTCAACACCGGAGCCATCCTGCAAGCCGACACTGAGTACGGCGAGTACCACGCGCAGAACGCAACGGCGATGACCGGGTATGCCACTGCCGGGTTGGAGATAGCCACCGGACTGAGCACGCCATTGCCACCACCGATGGTGAGCGGAGCCAACCCCGCCGCGCTGGGCGCGGGCTTGGCCAGCATGGGCGCGCAAGGGGCGCAGGCTGGGGTTCAGGCGTCCATGCAGGGACTCAGCGCCCCACTGCAAGCAGCCGGTCAGGTGGCCTCGGCCGCGCCGGCCGCCTTGTCGGCGGCCACCAACGCGGGCACCGGCCAGTCGGGTGCCGATGGTGACGTGGGCACGACCGGGGCGCCTCAGCTCGCTCAGCCGGGGGGAAGCGATCTACTCGGCTCCAGCCAGTCGATGATGGGCATGGCCAGCTCGCTGCCGTCCATGGCCCAGGGTATGACGCAGCCGCTCTCGCAGCTTGCGCAGGCTCCGATGCAGATGGGCGGCCAGCTCAGTGGCCTGATGGGGTCGATGGGCGGGATGGGCGGTGGGCCGTTCGGCGGTCTGTCGGCCAGCGCTCCAGGCGCCAACCTCGCCGCGTCGATGAACGGTGTCAGCGGAGGCTTCGGCTCCGGCGGCGGACCGGTGACGGCAGCGTTCACCAAACCCGCTGGCGTCGGCATGGGCGGCGGCCCGATCGGGACGCCCTCCGCCTGGTGGGGGCCGGCTGCCGTTGACGGATCGGGCGCAGCGGGCCAGAACAAGCCCACCGCGGGCGCTCGGGCCGGCATGCCCGGCATGGGCACGGGAAGCCCGATGGGCTCCGGCATGGGCGGCATGATGCCGATGGGTGCGGCCCGGGCCGGTCAGCGCCGCGATCAAGGCGCAAGCCGCGGCCAAGACGACACCTCGCTGTCGGTGGTGCTCGACGACGCGGACGCCATCCCCATCCTCACCGCCAACGGTGTGGTCTACACAGACGGGGGAGGGTGATCGCCCGGCGGCAACCGGCCCAACACATGACATCAAAACAGAACAGACAGCACGTAACGGACTATCGAAAAAGGAAGTGAAGCATGGCATTTCAGACAGACTCAACCAAGATGCGCGAGGCGGCGCAGCGCTTGGATGACATCAAGACCGAGACACTCAACTCGTTGGGCCGCTACATGTCGATGAACCAGGATCTCGGCGGTGCGGCGTTCCAGGGCATCGCCTCGCTGGCGTCGATGAAGACGACCGAGGACGTCGTCACCACCGGACGCCACGTGTCCGCGCGGTTCGATCAGGTCATCCAGGCCCTGAGGACCGGCGCCGACGAGTACGACCGCGTGGAGCACGAGAACCAGGCCAGCCTGTCCAGCGTCCAGACGTAACCCCCAGGTACTGACAACTACTTTCGAAAGGAGCCCCCCCATGATGGGTGGAGGTATGCGGTACGACCAGGCGGCGATGATGGACCACGTGGCGGCCCAGGGCGGCGTGGTCAATCACATGAACGACCTGAAGCAGCAGGCGCTCGGCGTGCTGGCACAGACGGCCGACTTCTGGTCCGACAAGGGCGCGAACGCCTACGCCGAGGCGCAGCGTTCGGTCGTCGTGGCCTACGAGCAAGTGTTCGAGACGATCACGCGCCACGGCGGTGCGCAGAGCGGGGCCGTGCACAACACCGATCAGGGCGACGCGTCCAGCGCCGCGCGGTTCGTCGGGATCTGAGCACGGACTGACCATGGGAGCGCAGCTGTCAACCACGTCTGAAGGCTTGTGGTTGACAGCTGCGCTCTCGGGCGTCACTCGGCTTCCCGCAGCGCTGCGGATACGCCCTGTAGGCGGCACCGAGGCCACCCTGGCCTCCCATCCGGGCCTGCAGGCCCTCGAAGAGGCGGGGGTGTGCCAGGGCCGCACACTCGACGCCGACGTGCAGGAATGGCTCTTGACCCTAGGCCGGTGCGACATCGACGTGTCGATCAGGGTGACCCGTCCGGACGAACGAGCCGAGCGACTCACCGGCCCCCCAGCACTTTTCACGCCGCCGGCGGATCCGCTCAAGGAACCCCTCGCCGCCGCGGCCGCGCTACGCGAATGGCGCGCGCACCAATCTGCCGATCGTGCAGCGGTTCTGTGCCGCCGCGACGGCAAATGGGTTGTCGCAGCGCGCGTGTGGCAGAGCGGCGCGGAGCCGCTCGACGAAGTGACCATCAGCCCCCTAGAGGGCGACACCACGGTCTTCCAAGCCGTCAACGACCTGCTCGGCGACGAGCCCGGCGCCGAATTCGAAGGCGTCAACATCGAGTCGCAGCGGCTGGAATCGGTACTGAGCAGCTGGCAGGCCGATCCGCCGGCCTACGACGTCATCGGTGAGTTGCTCAAGTTGGGCCTCACTGCCCGTCAGGCCCGCGTGATCGTCGCGGTGTCCGACACCGGCGCGGTGCGTGCGGCAATCGGCGCAACCCAATACTCGATCGACGGCCCTGAGTTTGCCACCACGGGAGCGATGGTCGTCGACTCGCTGATGGGCCGGGTCGTCATCTCCTCGAGCACCACTGATGATCAGCAGAGCTGGACGATGCTGTTCCCCGGTACCACGGCGCGGGTCGCTCGGGCCGTCAGCGACGTGTTGAAGCAGCTGCCCAGTGGCGAGGCCTGGGAGCACCACCAAAGAATTCAAACATTTCACGCACACTGATGTGGCTAACGTCGTGGACGCTTGAAATGTGTGGTTGGTAGTCTTTCTGCGACGGTGATATTCACCGATTCGAGGAGCCTTGAAGGTGCTCCCCGGTGAAGATCGCAGGAGGGCGGGGCTAGATGACCGAGTCCAGAGACCAACAGTTCTTCGAGCGGCTGAGCAGCACGGGCCGCGGCGACGACGAGGCGCACACGGGTGCACCAGACACCTCGGACGCCGCAGACCCCGCGGCACCGGCTGAACCGGTCGGTCCACAGGGGCCATTTGCTGCAGACGATCCGGGCGGCGACCCTGCCGGCGGTCGCCACCACGTCGACCCACCCACTCCCACGGGCGGCGCGTGGGGCCAACCGTTCCCGCCGGCAGGGGACACCGCTGCACCGCCGTGGCACAACAGCGCGCCACCTCAGGGTTCCTCCGTACCCGCGTCGAGCCCTGACATGCCCGCCTCCCCACCACCGTGGGGGCAGAGGCTGGACGGGCCCTTCCAGAGTATCGACGCGAGCCCGCTGCAGTCTGCGCCGGGATTCTCCGAACCGCCGAATGAGCCGCATTCCCAGCAGATTTCGACCGGCGAGCCGACAACCGGGGCCGAGGGTCCAGGTCATCCCGCTGCGGCGGAGGGGACGCCGCTGCGTAGCCCGCAGCCGAGCAGGCCGCCAGCCAGCGAGCAGCGCCAGCAGACCGAACCGCCGGGGCGGCCCACCCCCCGCCCGGTTCCTCCTGAGGAACGCACGCAGTTCCTCTCGCGTGAGTCGCTTCGAAGTGCGCTGGGCCCCAACGCCGCACCGCCCCCACCTCCAGGGTGGCCAGCTCCCGGTGGGCCGCCGCAACCTGGCGGGGTGCCGCAGCCCGGCGGGTGGCAACGCGCCACCCAACCCCCGATGTCCACTCGGGGCCCCGACATGCGGCCCGCCGAATCCACCCCGCCGCCGGCCGGGCCGCGACCGCCGGAGTGGAACTGGAGTCAGGGCACCGGGGGCGCGGAACTGCGCAGTGAGCAGATCTCGGCGTCCGAACTCAACGCGCCACGCAAGATCCCGTCGTCACGGGGATGGCGAAAGTGGCTGTACTACGGGACGTTCAAGCTCATCAACACTGGCGAGTCGCCGGACGAGCAACTGCTGCGCAACCTCAACGCGACGGTGGCCGGCCACCTGCGAGGCACCTATTCGATCGTGGTCCTGGGCGGTAAGGGCGGCGTGGGCAAGACCACGACAACCGCCTCGATCGGGTCGACGTTCGCCGCGCTGCGCAAGGACAAGGTGATCGCGATCGACGCGAACCCCGATCGCGCCTCCAACCTCGCCGACCGGATCGACCCGAAGGCGACGAACTCGTACACCGATGTGCTTGCCGACCGGAACCTGAACGGATACAGCGATATTCGGTCTCACGTCGGCATGAACGAAGCGGCGGGCCTGGATGTCTTGAGCAACCGCTACCAGCCCGACCGCCCACCCCTGTCGGCCACGGTCTACACCGACACCCATGCCGTGCTGCAGCGCTTCTACAGCGTGCTCATCAGCGACTCGGGCACCGACGTCGACCACCCGGTGATTCCCGGCCTGATGGGCCGTGCCGACGCGCTGATCATGGTCGCCTCGACGGCACCCGACGGCGCCAAGGGCGCTGCCGAGCTGATGGACTGGGCGTACGAGGCTGGCTACCACAGACTGCTGCAGCGCACCGTGGTCGTCATCAACGACGTGCGGGGCGAGAGCGGTAAGGCCCACCGCAAGCTAGTCGACTCCCTCGTCGAGAAATTCTCACGGTGGGTCAGTCCGCAGCGCGTATTCGTCGTCCCGTTCGATCCTCACATTGCCTCGGCTGGAGTGATCGACATCAACGAGCTCCGCCCGGAGACCCGCCGGCGATACCTGGAGATCACCGCGCGTTTGGCCTCCGGCTTCAACAGCAGTGAGGGCGCACAGTGAGCCCCGCGGAGTCGGCCCCCGCGCTGTGCCGGGTGGCGCTGCTGGTGGGGGAGGACTTCGAAATCGACTACTCGCTGCCCGCGGGGGTGGCGCTGATCGCGGTGACCGAGGACCTGGTTGCCCGCGTCAACGAAGTGCTCGGCGAACGCGGGCGCCCGCTGCTCGACGCCGAGCAGAGCTACCGGCTCTGCCGCGCGGACGCCCAGCCGCTGGACCCCCAGAAGACCCTCGACGAGTGCGGGGTTCTCGACGGGGAGCAGTTGTGGCTCCTGCCGGCGACCTCGGCCGAGACCTACGAGCCGGTCACGGAGATGGTGTCGACGGCCATCGCCCGCGCGGCCAACCAGCTGCTGGCCACCATGACACCCGATGTGGGTCGCAAGGTGGTCAGCTGGCTCACCGCGGCAGTGGTGGGCTGGGCCTGCCTGATTCTGGTGAACTGGTGGTGGAGCAGCGGCGGCACCGATTCGCCCTACGGCTGGGTCGGCGCGGCGACGGCCTGGGCGATGCTGATGGCGTTGGTGGCCGCAGCACGGGGGTTGTCGAGGGCCGATGCGTCCACCACGGCGGGGCGCGAGCGCCGCGCGGCGGGGCACGCGCTGTCTTGGGTCGCCCTGCTTCCCGCGGCCGCGGCGGCAGCCATGTCGCTGCCCGGCACACCGGGGCTCTGGCACGTGGCCGCACCGCTGGTCGCGGTGATCGCGGGCGTCATCATTCTCGCCGCGATCTGGGGCCGCCACATCGTCGCCATCGCCGCCATCCTGACGGTGAGCGTGTTCGCCTTCGGCGCCTCGGTGGTCGGCGCCTCCACCTGGGAGGTCCGCCCCGAACGTGTTGCAGTGATTGCCCTTATCGCAGTGATCGTCGCAGTCACCTGGGCCACCAGCACGGCCGTGGCCGCCTCGGGCGTCCCCACCCCGCTGTTTCCCTCGGTGACCAACCGCGGGGTGTTCGAGCGGCTGCCCGGCCAGCCCGCCGACACCGTGTCGCCTGTCGGGCCGACAGGGGTGGCCACCGCCGAGCAGGTCCGCAACTGGGTGATGCGCGGCAACAACACCTTGACGGGGCTGATGATCGGCTTGGCCGTGGTGACGGTCGTCGCTGCGCGCTACGCCGTGGTGCCCGGTCAGCCCGGCGGCTGGCGCTACACCGCATTCGTCGGTGCGGTCTCGGTGATCCTGGTGCTTCGTTCCCGCTCGTTCGTGGATCGCTACCAGTCCGTCACGTTGCTGGTCGCGGGGATGGGAGCCGCAGCGGTCACGATCGGCCGCTACGCCGCCAACGACGCCACCAGCTTGAAGGTGGCGATGATATGTGTCGCTGTCACCCTCGGGTTGGCCGCGATGGGCCTAGTGACGGCGCTTGTGATGCCGTTCCGTGAATACACCGCGCCGATAAGGCGATTCGTCGAGATGATCGAGTACGTGCTCTTGCTGGCCCTGTTGCCCTGGGCGCTGTGGTTGCTCAACCTGTACCCGGTGATCCGCAATGCGGTCAGGCACGGGATATGAGCCGCAGGCCTTTTCGGGCCCGCGCGCGGGTCGGTGCCGCGTTGGTGGGTACGGTCGCCCTGTTGGCGGCCACAAGCGTGGGGGCGAGCTGGGCGGTCACCCCGCCGGTGGTGCCTCCCGGCCCGCCGCCGGCTGATCCTGCGCCAGGCCCGGACTGGCCGATGAAGCAGACGCGTGCCTGCACGCTCACCGGAGTGATGCCGGGCAGCGATCTCCGCGAGATGCCCCCGGCACTGCCGCTGCTCGACATGCCCGCGGTGTGGCAGGAGTCGACCGGTGCTGGAGTGGTCGTCGCCGTCATCGACACCGGAGTTGCGCCCTCCCCACGCCTTCCGCATCTAGTGGCCGGCGGCGATTACGTGATGGGCCAGTACGGCGACGGCCTGGCAGATTGCGATGCCCACGGAACCCTGGTGGCGTCCCTGATCGGGGCGGCACCCTCCGGAGCGCCGCTGCCGGTGCGTCCGGAAGGCGCACAGGTCGCTCCGCCGCCCCCCGCAGCTCCCGCGCCCGAACCAGTCCCGCCGCCCCCACCGCCGCCGACGATCACCATCACCAAGACCACCGAGGCGCCGCCGCCTCCGCCGCCCCCGCCGCCCCCGCCGCCGCCGACGATCACCATCACCAAGACCACCGAGGCGCCGCCGCCTCCGCCGCCCCCGCCGCTCCCGCCGCCGCCGGGAGATCTGCCGCCAGGGCCACCCCCGGCCTGGGGTCCCAGCGGCCCGGTCGCCCAGGCACCACGGCTGCCCGCGCCGCAGCTGCCCCCTCCGACCGGCGGACCGGACGGCTTGATCGGAATCGCCCCGGACGCAGTCATTCTCGCGATACGCCAAAGCTCACAGAACTTCGGCTTGAAGGACCCGCGTCTGGATCAGGACGCGGAGCAGACCCGCAGAACCGGCGACATCAACTCACTGGCGCGCGCCATCGTGCACGCCGCCAACCTCGGCGCGCGTGTCATCAACATCTCGCTGGTGTCGTGTATCCCGGTCACCAAGCCCACAGACCAGTCGGTGTTGGGTGCCGCCCTTCGCTACGCGGCCGTCGACCGCGACGCGGTGATCGTCGCCGCAGCGGGCAACGCGGGCACCCAAGGGTGCACCCAGAATCCGCAGCCGCCGAGCGGGGCGTCCGGGTGGGACGAGGTGACGACAATCGCCTCACCGGCCTGGTTCGACGATTACGTGGTGGCGGTGTCGGCCACGGACAATTTCGGTGCGCCGCTGATGGGGCAAGCCGCCTCGCTGCACGGGCCGTGGGTCGACCTTGCCGCGCCGGGGGCTGACATCGTCGGCCTGTCGACGTCGGGCAACGTCATCAACGCCTCGATCGACGAGGACAAGTTCAAACCCATCATCGGCTCCTCGTTCTCGGCGGCCTACGTCTCCGGTGTGGCCGCACTGGTGCGGGCCAAGTTCCCGCAGCTCTCCGCGGCCGAGGTCATTCACCGGCTCACCGCCACCGCGCACGCGCCCGCCGGCGGGCGCGACAACGTGATCGGCTACGGAGTGGTCGACCCGCTCGCGGCACTGACATGGGATGTACCCCCGGCGCCCGCCAAAGCTCCCACGGCCACCGAAATGCCGCTGCACGTTCCGCCGCCGCCACCCCCGCCCGATCCGCGCCCAGCGCGCATGCTGGCCGCCCAAATCGGCGCCGGTGTGGTGCTGGTCGGTGCGGTGCTGTGGGGAACGACTGTCTGGCGAAAGAAGAAGCAACGATGAAGGAACGCACCTGGAGTGCACGCGCCGATCTGCGCGCTGCACTGCCCACCGAGATCCTCGCCGTGTTGGGAACCGGCATCGCCGTCGCGTTCGGCGCACCGTGGTGGGCCGGGGCCGCTGGCGGGGCGGTCCTGGGGGCCCTGCTGTTCATGGTCAAAGCGGCCCGGCTGACCCCCTGGCAGTGGTTCACGCGGTCCATCGCCCGACTGCGCCACAAAGAGCACCGAGTCCACACCGGTGAGCCCGCCGACAACGACGCACACGGCAAAACCGGTGAGTCCGCCGACAACGACGCACACGGCAAAACCGGTGAGTCCGCCGACAAGCGAAGCCACGCCAAAACCGGCGGGTTCGTCGACGTCGACAGCGACGGCCAGCCGCTGGGACTGCACACTGACGGACACACCCTGGTCACCATGATCAACGTCTGGGGTCGGCCCTACATCCCCACCCTGCTGCGCCCGCAAGGTGCCGAAACCCCGAACACGCTACCTCTGACCGTGGTTGCCGAACAGATGCAGCGCGTCGGCCTCGGAGTGGACGTCGATGTCATCGCCCAGGGCCGCCGCACCGCCAGCGACAACTACGGCCAGTTCTACGCCCAGCTGCTCGCCGACCGGCCCGCCGCCGGGCAGCGCAGCACCATTCTCATCATCCGCATGGACACCCGCGCAGCGGACACCGCGGCCGGGTTGATGTGGCGCACCGATGCCGCGGCCGCGGTCGCCGCGGTCACCCGACGCATCACGCGCGCGCTGCGCCAAAGTGGTTGTCGCGCCGAACCAATGACGGCCGAGGACATGCGCCAAGCCGTAGTGGACATGCACGGCGGAAGCCAGGAGGACATCCAAAGCACCTTCCACGAAGGATGGAAGGACCTCACCCACCGCGGCACGCACGTCACCAGCTACTACCTCAGCGCCGAGGACCTCACCGCCGAACGCATCGACGACATGTGGGCGATCGCCTCCGATCACACGCTGCTCGCGCTGCACTTGCGCCGCTCGAGCGAGGGGATCACGGTGTCGGCCACGGTGCGCTTCACCACCGCACAGCCGCTGCTCACACCGCCGGCGGTCATCCTCAACCGCTACACCGGCCGCCAGTGGTGGGCGCTGTCGGCGTTGCTGCCCGGTTCGGAGCGGATCACCGGAATGCCGGCACGGCCGCTGACCGACGATCTCGACGCCGCGGTGGCCATCGGCTCCTCGGGGGTCATGCTCGGCAAGGTCGACGACGCGCTGCTTCTCATGCCGCTGCGCGATCCGGCCGGACCCACGCGCATCGTCATCGACGCCGACGACGACCTCGCGGTCCGGCAGATCATTCGCCGCGCGTCGGCCAGCGGTGAAATGGTCGCGGTGTACGACCCGCGCCGCCGCTGGGCCATGGGCGCGCCCTCATCGAGGATCTGGAACACCGCCGACCTGCGGGCTCAACCACCGCGACCGCCAACAGTGGTGGTGCACAACGGCTCCAGCAATCCCTATCCCGGCGCGCCGGTGAGCATCAGCGTCGGCGCCGGCACGCGGTCGGCTGAGCCCGATGTGCGAATCACTCAGCGCAACGGGCGGATTCGCATCGAAACCGAGCGGTTCACCGCACGCGTCGATGCTGTGAGCTTCCGCAGCGAGCAAGTCTTCCTCAACTAGGGGCCAAACCGCCGATGGCCCTGCCTCACTCACCGCCAGGGGTCTGGAGCCGACTCCGGGCCAGGTCGATCACCCGCTGAGACCATGGTGTGTACGCGGGGATGTGAGGTCCGGGCCCATCGCCAGGCGAGTTGGCGATGGCACGCAGGCCGGACTTACCTGCGAACATGTCGTCGAACTCCGCCACGGCTTGACATGCCGACGACATGCTGTCCAACAACTTGGTCTCGATGGCCTTGTTCACCGTGGCCAGCGGCTCGGTGATCTCATCGGCCAAGTCGAGCAGGCTGGGGTTATGACTCAGGGCCACGATTTCGGTCTTGACCGGTTTCTTCATGTCGGATTGAGCAACGAAGGTCCGGTCGACGGTCACTTTCCAGTTGGATTGGACCTTGCCGCCGACTAGAAGCTGCTTGACGGCCGCCGTGACCGCTTCCATCGACTCGTGCACCATGACGTTGCGCAGGTCGTACAAGAATCGATAACCGGCGAATCCGTCGTACAGTCCGTGAAAATCACCTTTGACCTGGCTGTATTCCGGGCTTTCCTCCCCGTAGGCCTTCTCGATACGCCGCAGCATTTGGTCCTGGTGATAGACGACCGACAGCGACAGCGCGGTTGCGCGCAAGCTGGTCAGCCACGTGGCGAACGAATCGGGAGCCGAGTTGAACTGGACCAGGCCGACGTCCGAAGCCTGGTTTGCAGCCATCACGGCCGACCGCAGCAAGCTCTTCGACGAGCTGAAGTACGTGTAAATCGAGCCAAACACAAGCCCGGCGATTTGCTTGTAGGCGTCTTTGAATCGCGTGTATTCGTCACTCGACAACACACATATCTGCTCGAAACTCACGGCCTGGCCCGAAGAATCGGTCGTGATCAGTAGGGCGCCGCGTTCATCGGTCGGCGGGCCGCCAGGATTCGTCATGCCTCCAGCCTGCCCCGCCTGTCCCGCACCCGAGATGGCAGGCTGCGGTTCTGGGCTGATGGCCGCGGCTACGTGCCGGCGAGCGCGGTGGCCGGAAAGTGGGCGAGGGTCGTCGCAACCGCGGCTAGGTACCAGAGGCTGCCCAGGGCAGCGACGGCGGCGGGCATGGCCAGCCGGGTCCAGTTCACGGGTGCTGGTCGTCTGCGTGGGACACGCAAAGCGTCTGACAACGGCTTATCGGCGGCTGGGTCGGGGTCGAGCAGGGTCGGCATGGAGACGGGAGCCGGGCCAAGGATGAGGGTGTCGTCGACATCGCGCTGGGCGGGTGCCAACGGCCACCAGTCGCTGGAACCGTCGATGGCCAGCCACCCTTCGAGAACACCGTAGGCGGCGGCCGAGGCGAAGGTGGCGGGAATCTGGGCCAGCAGCCACGGGATGATCAGGGTGCTCATCAGCGACGGGTTGGGGTCGTAGAGCAGCGGTAGGGGAGCCCCGCAGAGGATCGCAGCGCCGAGCAGCGCCGCGATCGGATAGGCCTGCAGACGCTCGGGGATCAGCCCGGTGATCATGGTGTAGAGCATCCGGCCGGCCGGCCACCCGATGGGGGCGGCTGCAGCAAGGGCTGCCGCGACTCCGGTTTCGACGGCGCCGGTGGTGGTGGAGGACGTACGGAAGATCAGCGGCGGTGTCACCTGGTCGTCGTGCGGGTCGGGGCGGGCACCCACCTTGGCACGGCTACGGGCCCGGATGCGTTTGCCTAGCAGTTCCGCGCGGCGCTTCTGGAACATCCAGATTCCGGCACGCGCGGCGATCCAGGCGCGGCGCTCCTCGTCGTAGATCTCAGCGGGCATGGCCGGACCCGAGCAGACCTTCCACCAGCTCCAGGGCGGTATGCAGCTGTGTTCGGGTGCTTTCCAGGACGGTGACGACGTGTTCGTGCGCCGGACAGGCCGCCTCGCTGGATGCCGGGATGCGTGAGGTGGGGGTACCGCCGTCCATCACGGACTCCGCTGAGCCCGGCGCCCATCCCAGTGCGCGATCGATGCGCTCCAGGGTCGATCGCGACAGGCCACGGTCTCCGGTGAGGGCCTTGTTCATCGTCGATGGCGACGGCCCGCCACGGGCGAACATCTGCGTGCGGCTGATTCCCAATGCGCGGCGACGCTCGGTCACGAAGTGGTGCAACCGCTCGATGCCCTGTTCTGGTGCCTCCATGAGCTAACAGAACCATATTTCGCCCTTAGTCGTCCATGAGTGTGGACACATTTACTCCTTAGTGGATACGGTGCGGCTACAGAGTTGGTCATTGATCGAACCGAGGAGGCTAGCCGTGAAGACCGTGCTGATGGTGGCGGCAGGGGTGGTGGTCGGGTTCACCGTCGTCATCGCCGTGCTCGTCCAGATACTCGTGCAGCTCGCTCCAATCCTGTTGGCGGCAGCGGCCGCGGTCCTGGTGCTGCACCTGGTGCGCAGCCGCCGGCCGCGTCGGAACGGCCAAGTCCTTCCCGCTGCACCGTGGACGCCCCCGTACGTCGCGCCCGCGACCCCGGCGCCCATCTCGGCTCCCCGCGCTGCCGCGCTGCCGGCGGCCGCTGCTGCCCCCGTGGAGGACCTGTACCTGCGATGGGGCGCGTCCGAGACGGAGGGCCTGGACGCCGCTCCAGAGTTCACACCACGCGCCGCGGTGCCGCCGGGCCGGCGTACCCGCGCGGGCAACCGCCCGACCGGTAGCGACCGGGGTCGACGGCCATGACGCATGCGCTGACGACTTGGCATCGGGCCAGGCGAGACTTTTCAACGGCATCGCGGGATCTGTACGCCTCCATCTCCACGGCGACGGGGCAGTCGAGGCCCGCACCGGGGCGAACCGCTGCGCAGCACGGCCGAACCGACACCGAGGAGTGGCTGAGGCAGATCGACGCGCTCACCTTCCTGGACTCTTGCCCAAGCGTCTATACGAACGACCGTGTCGCTCAACAGCTTCAGGAGTGGTTCGCAGCGCGCGACGTCCTCACGAACGCGCCGTGGAACCTGAGGGAGCGGTTGCGGCGCAGCGTTGCCGCTCGATGGTCGTTCACCGTCATCTGGGGGCCGACTGTGCGAAACCTTGTCCTGCGACCCCGGTCGTGGCGTCCATCGACGGTATGCGCCCTCGCCGCCGTGATGGGGGTCGATCTGATCGAAGGCAGTCGCCTTATGGCGCGTTGGCGAGGCGTGGTCGATGCGAGGCTGTCATGACGGGCCACATCGACAACGACGAGTGGCTCAAGCACATCGGGGCGATCAGCGTTCACGACGGTGACGAACACGACGACGGCCGGGACCAGGGCGGCGACCTCGCCACCTCGGCCACGGTTCGGACGCCGCGCACCGCGACGGCGACGAGGAACCCCGACCTCGAATCGACCGACATCCTGCCGCAAGCGACCCCCTCGGAGGAGTCCGGCGACGACGCCGAGGAAGAAACAACATCGGAGTACGGCGAATTCGATTACGACGACGATGACTACGACCCCTCCGGGCACGACATGCTGTCCGGTTCGCCGCTCGACGTCCGCGGGCCGGCGGTGGAACTGGACAACGGCCCCGCCGACGCCCGTTCCCAGGATGGGCCGCCGCGCCGGTTCACTCCATGGGTTCTCGCCGCGTTCGGCGCCGTGGCCGTCATCGGCACCGTCATCACGCTGGTCGTGACCATGGCCAACTCACCCAGCGAGCAGCCTCCTCGACCGACTGCCGCGCCGGTGGCACCTCGGACGGCCGACGTGGCGCCGCCGACCACGCCACCGAATACCGATGGTCCGCTGCCCTTTACGGCGTCCTCGGACTGCCCACCGGGCTCCACGTCGGCGCAGTCGGTAGCCGACCCCGCCTCGACCACCCCGTGGATCTGTGTGCGATCGGTCGACGGTCAGGTCCTGCAGATCGACCTGGGGCGCACGTTCGTCATCACGGCGGTGTCGATCGTGCCGGGCGCGGTGAACAAGACCGACGTCGGCCCCGACCAACCCGATCCGTGGCTCCAGCACCGCGTGGTCACGCGGGTGCAATGGCAGTTCAACGACACCGACCGCACGGTGAAGAATCAGAACACCGGCAACGTCCGTGGCGAAGCCGTGGAGTCGATTCGGCCCGGCGTCCTGGCATCCAAGATCACCGTGATCATCCAGGAGACCAACCGCCCGCCCGCCATCGCACCGTCTAGCACCGGTCCCACACCCCCTCCCGGCGCAGGACCGTCGATCCTCGGCGACATCCTCGGCGGTGATCACGGTGCGGCAGCTCCGGCACCCGTGCTGCCGGGTGGGGACTCCTCGCGCGATCCGGCGGACGGAACCTTCGCGGTATCGACTATCAAAATCATTGGGCACAAGGCGGTTTGACATGCAGCTGACGAATACCTGGCGGCGGCGCCTGACCACGACCGGCCAGGGCGGCGCCAAGGTCATCGTGACCATCCTGGTGGTCTGCTCGGTGGTCAGCGGAGCGTCCACGCTGTGGCGGTGGGTCTTTCCACCCGACGAGACACCAGTGGCGGTGACGGCGCGCTCGGTCGGCAACGAGACCGCCTTGGTGGAAAGTTACGCGATCGACTGCGTGACGGTGCTTTTGACCGCCAGCAGCAGCCGGGCCGCAGAGGTAGCACGCTGCTTCCCCGACACCAGCGACATGTCGCTGCCCACGACCTCCCCGCTGATCGTCTCGGCGCAGGCCGCCTCGGCGACGTTCGTCGGGGAGACAGCACCCAGCGTCGCCACCTACGGCGTCATCGTGGCCGTCACCGAGCAGTCCTATACCAACGCCCCTCCGGTTCGGAGCTACTACCAGCTGCCGGTCAGCGTGTACAACGGCGGCGCGCCCCGTGCGATGGCCAAGCCCGCACGCCGCGACCCCCCACCCCCAGGGGTCGACGTGTCGCTGGACTATCCGGTCACCATCACCAACGACGCCGTGCTGGCCGGGGTCATCACCGGCTTCGTGACGTGCTACCTCACCGATGCCAACGGCATCGAGCGGTTCGTCACCGTCGACTCGGGGCTCGGCCCGCTGCGCGCCTACGCCACGGCCACCGTGACCTCAATTCGCGCCCAGCATCAGGTTCCCGACGCCCCGGCCGAGGGCACCGAGCTGCGCGTCTGGGTGACGGTAAGTGCCCGCGCCGCCGACTACACCACGACCCCGCTGCAGTACCCGCTAACCCTGCGAGCGAGCGCCGGCGCATGGTCGGTCGCCGCAGTCGACGTGGTCCCCGCAATCGACCCCGACGCCCCGCCAACCCCCGTCGCCGGCGGCACCGCGATGAGACCCCGCTAGCCGCTGATGGCGCCATCTCATCGGCTCAGTCCATCCAGTCCCACACCGAAGGAACCACGATGATCATCCACTCGGGCACAACACTTTCCACGACGCAGGCCATCGCGGGCGTGGCCCCGGAAACCGTACGGCTAGTCGTCGTCATCGGCTGCCTGGCCAGCACCGCACTCGGACTCCTGGCCAGCGTGACACTCGGAGTCACCGTAGGACGCCGCGCCGGCGTGCAGCACGGCCTCGAAGCGGCGATCGGTGGACTCGTCGCCGGGACGGCGCTGTGCCTGGTCTTCGCCAGCACTGCGAGGTGCCTCGGTTCATGAGGCCCCGCCACCTCCAGTCCCCGGCGCCGGCACCGGCACCGCGCCATCGGCATAGAACATCCAACATCACACGAAGGGAAGCGTAATGATCATCCACTCGGGCACAACAGTTCTGGCGGCGCAGGGGATCGTGGGCATGTCCCAGGAGATCTTCTCCATCGTCGTCGTCGTGGGCGGCTTGGCGGCGATGGCGCTGGGCATCGCGGTCGGCCTCCGCAACGGGTTCAAGCAGGGCATCGGATCGGCCATCGCCGCCGTGGTGGGTGGCATCATCCTGTCGCTGATCATCGCCAACGTCGCGGGATTCCAGCAGTCTGGAAATCAGGAGCTGCAGCAGCGCGGCATCGTGTCGGTCTACGGGCATTGACGAATCGACCGGCTGAGATGAGCGCGTCCCTTCTGGGCGCCCTCGTCGTAGCCGCTCTGATCTACGGAACCACTGAGCTAATCGACGATACGAACGACCAGCCCATCCTCATCAGCAATTACGAAGAGAGCTGACCATGCCAAACGAGGTTCCCACCGGAGAGCCGGCCAAGGTCTTCACCGGAATCCGCGATGTCCCGATCTACGCGGGGGAGTCTTCGACGGGCAATCGACTGCCCGGCGGGCCCTACCGCGCTCCCGAGCTGATCGCCATCGGCATGATCGTGCTGCCCGCACTGTGGTGGTTCCGAACACACGAAGGCTCCGGGTTCGGGGTGCTCGGCGGCGCGGCCGTCGCGGCGGTCCTGGTGACAGTGATCCTACGAATGGTGCTGCCCAAACGGCGGCCATCCCTTTCTGCCCGCGTCTCTTTCGCCTTGACGACGATCCTGCCCAAGCATTCGTGCGCGGCACGCACCCACGCCAAGGAGCGCTGATGGCCCGCAACGCTGAACCGCGCGTCGATCATCTCTACGATCCACCGCTGGCGGTGATCGGCAACCTGCGTTTCACCCGCGGCGGGGTGTACGCCGACTACCTCATCGACGGGCTACCCCTGGTGCTCAGGCCGCTGCGCACCCATGAGCGGGGAAGCCGCTACTACCGCAACCTGGCTCGCGCGCTGCCCTCCGGATGGTCGCTGTCCGGACTCTTGGACACCACCGATCCGAACCGCCTGCTGCGCAACATGGTTGGTAACCACGGCCACCAACCGGGCTGGGTGGAGCACTGCCGACTGTGGGAGCCCACCTTCAATCCCGCCGCCGCACCGGCTGGCGCGCCGGTCTTCCTCGAACAGCGACGGCGCGGGTGGCTGACGTTCCCGGTCGACAGCGGCCGGGGCGGGCGCAACGCAGCCGGAGCGGCCACCAAGGCCAAGGACTGGGTCGTGGGCCGCGACGTCGACTCCGACACCTCGGTAGCCGCCTACGCGCGCCTGGCCGCTGAAGTGGTCGCCTCACTGCCCGCACAATTCAGCGTCCGTCCCGCCAGCCCGCTGCAGATCCTGTGGCAGCACCGCCACCAGGTCTTCCGTGGTGCACTGCACGAACCGATGCCTCCGTCCGCGGTCGGCCCGGACCGGCTGACCTCTGCTGCCTTCGTACGCCCCGGCGTCGACGAGGGCGCCAACGCCGTGCGGTCGTCATGGTGGCCGACGATGCGCCCCATCGTTCGCCTGTACGACGCCGATCGCCCCGATGGTCCGTGGAGTTACCAAGCGCTTCTGCCGGTGACGCACTTTCCGGACACCGGCCTACGGTTCACCAAGGCCGCCTACCTGTACGCACTCGATAATGTCGAGACCGACGCGGCCATCGACTGGATGCAGCACGTCACGGTCCGCAGCCCCGACCGCGCCGAGGCGCTCAACGCGCGCGCGGCCAAGAACATCAAGGACCAGATGCGCCAGCGCGGCCGCATGATCGAAGAGGACGACGAACTCGACATCAAACTGGCCAACACCCGTGAGTACAACGCGCAGATCAAGGCCAATCCCAGCGAGCGCGAGTTGGACGTCGCGACGCTGATCGCCGTGGGCGCACCCACTTTGGAGATGTGCGAGGACGCTGTGAAGCAGGTCCGCCACGAGCTGGACCAGGCCGAGATCGCCGTCAGCCGCTGGCGTGGCGCGCAATCCAAGCTGTGGGCGGCGTTCACGCCCGGCAGCGAAAAGCATGCTCACCTCGACGAGTTCCGCGATCCGACCTCGGCGCACCTATGGGGACGATTCACTCCACTGATCTCCACCCGAGTGGGTGACTCCCGCGGGACACCGCTGGCCGAGAACCAGAACACGTTGCGGCGCAGCCTGATCCTGCACGATCCGGAGGGATGCGCCCGCCGGCAGAAGAACACCGGACTCATCGTCATCGGCGATCCAGGGGCCGGCAAATCCAACCGCGCCAAGCTCTCCGGGATCGAGGTTGTGCTGCGCGGCGGCAAGGTCGACGTGTTCGACCCCGGAACTCACGGCGAGTGGGGCCAAGCCTTCCGCAACGTCACCGACACCACCACCGTCGACCTCGGGGATTCCCGGTTCAGTCTCGATCCGCTGCGCATGTTCCCCTTCGAGGAAGCCGGAGACGTCGCGGCCAACCACATCCTGCCGATGATCGGTGTCCCCGCCGACAGTGACATGGAGAACCGCTTCACCCTTCTGGTTAGCCCAGACATGCGTCACAGCAATGGAATCCACTCCATGCGCTCGTTGATCGGCTATCTGCGTGACCAACCCGACGCCAGCAACGACATGCTGCTCGCCCGTCTGGAAGCCTGGGCCACACAGCCAGCAGCGCGGGCCATCTTCGACGAGACGTTGCCGCCGTACTCGACATCGCAGTCCCTGGCCACGATTTGGCTGACCAACCGGCTCGGCCTACCCGACGCCGACGACATCCTCAATCCCCACCTCTACGACAAGCTGCCCAAGAGCGCGCGGGCCGGGATGGCGATCTACGGGCTGATCATCGACACTGTGCAGCGCCATCAGTTCCTGCGCCGCGAGCAGTTCTCGACGATGATCTTCGAAGAGGCAGCCGAGCTGATGGCCTACCCCGCCGGTGCGCGCACCGCGCACCGCATCACCCGCCAGGGCCGCAAGCACGCCACCGGCATCTGGCTGATCTCCCAGGACTACCGCGACTTCGAGCGGATGGGCGACAAGTTCATCACCCAGAAATGGCTGTTCGCAATCCGCAACGAGGAGTTGGCCACCAAGACGCTGGAGTGGGCCGGTGTCGACCCCGCGCTGTACCCCGAGGTCGTGCAGTCCTACTACGAGGACACCAGTCCGGCCGAGTCAGCCGACGACGAGGACAGCGACGACGACGCCTTCGGCAAGGTTCACCCCTCGCGGATGGGGGAGGGATTCATCGTCGACGAGCGCGGCCGGCGGGCGCGCTGCCGCTTCCTGGGTGCCCCGACCACCCAGCTCGCCGCCGACGTCGACAGCACCCCACCCCAGGCGGTATTCGCATGACCTCGGGCGCTCTCACGCTGTGGCTGGCCGACCACCCACGGGCACGCCGCACGGTCGTGACGATGACGGTGACCTACACGCTGTCCTTCGTGGCGCTGCTGTGCGCGCCGAACGCCGTGGCCGCGGGCGGTTCGGCCGCGCTGGGCTGGACCGGGCTGCGCGACACCGATGGTGTCCCGCTCGCGTTCTACTTCCTGTCGATGGTGTCGGTCCGAGAAGCCGCGACCAACAACGGGCAGGACGTCTCGATGCTCGACCCGAGCACGTGGATGCCCTGGATGGCTGCGGCCATGGAACGTGCCGTCGACAACGCGACGGCCTCGTGGTGGTTGGGCATGATCGCCGGAACCTTCATCTTCATCATGGCCGCCGCGCTGTGGTTTCTGCGCTTCGCGCTGTCCACCGGCTGGCTGGCCGCCGTGGCCACCTTCGCCGCCCCGCTCTACAACGCCGTAACTGCCCTAGTCCATTCGATGATGTTGGGCCCCATCGCCATTACAGTCTGCGTCACCGTCGCTGGCTATCACATACTGCGGGGCCAACCGGGCCGCGGATGGGCAATGCTCGGGACTGCCGGCGTCCTGACGGTGCTCCTGGCCACGGTGTTCTCCGATCCCATCGGCGACCTCTACAGTGACCACGGCCTGCTGGCGCTGGGTCGTGGTACCGGATTGGAGATCGCCCAGGCCGCGACCGGGGCGCCGTTTGCCTCGGGCGGCTCGCTGGACGCCAAACTCGATGCCTTGATGGCCAACGTCGTGACAGCCGGTGTGCGCCACCCGTTGCAGGTCCTCAACTTTGGCATGGTGGTCGACGACCTCGGCGGGTGCCGACAAGCCTGGAATACGGCCATCATCGGTGCGGGCGGCGTGGATGGCCCCGGCCCGGCCCACGCCATGGCAAGCTGCGGTGCGCCACAAGCCCTGGCCTACGCTCAGCGCCTTGGGGGCTCCGACGCCACGATCGGCCTGCTGCTGGTCCTAGTGGCGATCGTGGTGGCCTTCTTCTACTTCTACGTCGGCCTGTCGGCGATGATGGTGGGGATCAAGTCGCTCTACTTCGGCATCCTGGTGGGTCCGTCCTTCCTGATCGGGATGCTCGGCTTCGGGCGGGCGCTGGCGTTCGCGAAGCACTGTGGCACAGAGCTTTTCATGCACGTCGTGCAGCTGATGGTGTTCGAGGTCTACCTGGCCGTCTCGGCGATCGGCATCACGTGGGTGCTGACCACCGACGCGTTCGGCGCGGCCACGACGACGGCCATCCCACGGGTGCTCATCATGGCTGTTGCCGCGGCCGCACTCTGGCTGGGCTTCCGGTTCGTCGACCGCTCGTTCCACGCCGACAGCACCGGCACCATCGGCCGCCAGATCAGCAGTGCCTGGCACGCAGGCACTGGTGCCGTGCGCGAGGAGACGGCCCTCTCGGCCGCGCGGGGGATCGGCGCGCGCCGCAAGGCCCGTCGCGATGCCGCATCCGACGAACAGGACGCCGACAGCGGTTCAGAGGCCCGCCCCACACCGGGAATGGAGTGGTTCAAGCCGCGGTCGGCGCGTTCGTCGCGCACCGTGGTCACGGGTAGCGGAGCCGACACCGGCGCCAGCACCACACCGGCGAAATCCGCAGCCAAGTCCGCAGCAACCACCGCGGCCATAGGCGCGGTGAAGGTGGCCGCACCCGAGGTGGCTGTGCCCGCCGAGGCCGCCGCCAAAGCGGCTGGCGTCGCCGGCAGCGCCGGGCACGTGCTGCGCTCCGGTAAGAACGCCAACGGCGCGCCGCCGTCCCGACCCGCTTCCTCGGGGCCCGCCGACACGTCGTCACCGGCCCCGCTGCGCCAGTCCCGCCCGGACACCGCAGCTACCTCGTCGTCACCCGCCCGTGCGCCCGCGCAGGCCTCCACGATGGCCAGTCGCAGCGCGAGCCAGGCCTCCGGCCCAGAGCCAGCGGCTGGGTCTGCACCGGCGCGCGGCGGCAGTACCTCAGCGGGGACAATTGACCTCGACGGGCCACGCCAGGGCGACATTGCGGCGCCTCGCGCCGCCCGACCGCCACGACCACCCCGAGAGATTGGGTCATAGACGATGAGCACTGCGCGCGACTACCTCGACGCCGGATTCGACGCCTTGGGGCTGCTTGGCAACCCGGCCGACCCGAACGCCGCGCAAGAGCGGTTTCGGCGAGCGGTCAGCATGGACCCCGGCATGTGCGACGCCTGGCTGGGACTGATCGCCACCGGTGATCAGTCCAGCGAGACGCTGCGTCACGCCCACGAAACCAGCGCCACGCTTCACCGCGAGACACGGCGCCTGGGGCTCCAAGACACCGCCTTGGAAGCCTCGGTGCCCTCGCCTGGCTTCATCGAGGTGTTCCCCTACACCCCGGCGTCGATCACGCTGGCCTACATCGCGGCGCTGCTGAGCCAGCAGGACTACGACACCGCCGAGAAGCTGCTGGAATCCTTCGACACCGCACGCGAGCCCATGCAGTCGCCCATTTGGCGTTGCCTTGGCGCCACCCTGCACTACGTCACCCAACGCTGGACCGACGTGCTGGACTGGGCCGCCCGACCCGTCAGCGGGACCTTGCGGGTCGTAGATGCCGCCACCGACCTGATGGCTGGAATAGCCCACGTTGGACTCGGTGAGTTCGAGGCCGGGCTGGTCCTGCTCAAAGGCGTGCCCTCCGATCAGGTGAGCCCCCACGCCGGCGCTCTCGCAGCGCTGTACCGGGGGTACGCACTGCGCTGGCTGGGCCGCGAGAACGACGCGCGCGTCGAGTTCGGCATGGCCACTGTCGGTGGGCGCATGCTGCCCGACGCCTCGGCGGCCCTGTCGGACACCACGTTCGGCCCCAAGACGACAACCGCGGAGGCCATAGCCGCCCGGACCAGCCGTTGGGACCCACAGTCCGGGCCGAGCACCGAGGAGCTGCGGCAAGCCGAACAAGCGCAGGCCGCGGCCGCCGTCCTCGAGGAGGCCGAGCGCGACCTGCAATCCTTCATTGGGTTGGGCGGAGTGAAAGCCCACATCAACAAGCTCAAGAACGTGCAGATCTACGACCGGGCCATGGCCGCTCGCGGGGAGGGAGTCGGGCAGCGCAACGCTCTGCACATGACCCTCGTCGGTCCTCCGGGAACGGCCAAGACGTCGATCGCTCGCGTGATGGGCAAGATGTACTTCGGCCTGGACATCCTTGCGTCGCCGGAGTTCATCGAGGTCTCGCGCAAGGATCTCGTCGGCGGAGTGATCGGCGAGACGGAGGCCAAGACCGGCGCGATTCTCGACCGCGCCCGAGGCCGCGTCCTATTCGTCGACGAGGCGCCCGAACTGTACAAGGCGGACAACGACCGCGACTTCGGACGAATCGCTCTCGACGTCATCATGAAGTTCGCCGAGGATCACCGCGACGACACCATGATCGCGCTGGCGGGCTACGCCGGCGGGATGAACCGGCTCCTGTCGGCCAACCCCGGCCTGAGGTCGCGGTTCCCCACCCAGCTGGAGTTCAGCTCCTACAGCGCCGACGAGCTTGGGCAGATTGCCGCCAAGTTCGCCGAGAGTTACCGCGTGTTCGTTCATCCCGAAGCGGTCGACACCTTCGGCCGATACACCAGCTGGCTCACCACCACCTCGACCAACAATCCCGAAGATCCCGCTGAGACGCTTGTCGACATCGCCGGCAACGGCCGCTATGTGCGCAACGTCGTGTCCGAGGCAGTCGAGAAGATGAAGGCGCGGGTGGTTTCCGACGCGTCGATCGACCTGGCCACCGCTGACTTGAGTGTCCTGCGGACCGTGGTCGCCTCCGACATGGCCGATGCCATCGCCGCCATTCTCGCCAGCGCTGGGATTCAGACCCGCGAGCAGGGGTGACCGTGGCACGCAAACCGGAAGTGGCCGCGCTGCGGGCCATCGAAGACGCGTACCAACGGTGGACGGTCACCAGCGACCAGCTGCAACGGGCGCTTGAAAAGGTCCAGACCCGTGATGCAGCACCGGTGCAGTCCCTGCGCGCCGATTTCGACGCCCAGCTCGCCGTCACCCGATCGGTGGTCGCCTTCGCCGCCACCCGGACACCGGACCCGATGTCGACGGGCTGCCCGGAGCCGCCTTCATCCAGGCGCTCCACCACGCCGGCACCCAGCCCGGCCTGGATCAAAGCCTGGCCGATTTGACTCGCCGGTGGCACTCTTGGTTGGACGAGATCGGCCGCTGGTCGCCAAAGCCGGGTACCCCGCCACCGGTCCGACCCACCTCGGATGCCCACACCAGAGTGTTGGCCGCAGTCGACGGCTGGTGGGGCTTCGGGGCCGATCGCCTGCATGAACAACTGGTCGAGTCGCTGACCGCCCAGGGGCACCACGTCGTGGAAACGACTACCGCCGGTGCGCACGGCGAGCTGATCCAGTCAGCGCACGTGACTTTCGAGCGTGACTCGTCGACTCCGGGCCCGTGGGCTCGGCTGCGAGGGCGACTGCATCTCCGCAATTGCCGGTAACCAGTCATGAATATCAAGACAGCATCGGACACGCCCGGCCGCACCGAACGGTCCACCTCCCCGCCGGTAGACGATGCTGTGTGTGTGTTCGAAGTGGGCTCCCTGGTGGGGGGATATCGAATCGAGCGGCTGGTGGCCACGGGCGCCACCGGCACCGTCTACGTGGCCAAGAACCCGACCCTGCCCCGCCGCGACGCCCTCAAAGTGCTCAGCGCCGACCTTTCCCGCGACGCGCCTTTTCGAGAGCGGTTCGTACGCGAAGCCGACATCGCCTCACTGTTGAACCACCCGAACATCGTCTCCATCCACAGCCGCGGCGAAGCCGACAACGGCCAACTCTGGATCGCCATGCAGTACGTCGAAGGCACCGACGCCGAGGCTGCACTGCAGGCAGGCACCATGACCACGCCACGAGCAATGCGCATCGTCGCCGAGGTCGCCAAGGCCCTGGATTACGCCCACCAGCGCAACGTCGTCCACCACGACGTCAAGCCCGCAAACATCCTGTTGGCGCCCGGACCTCCCAATGAGGAGCAGGTACTGCTCAGCGACTTCGGGGTGGCCAGGGCAGCCGGCGCAGCAGAGGACTCCGACGACGCGACACTGGCGGTCACCCTTGCCTACGCCGCCCCGGAAGTGATCGCCGGCGGCGCCGTCGATGGCCGCGCCGACATTTACTCCCTGGCGTGCACGCTGTTTCGATTGCTCACCGGCAAGCAGCCGTTCTCCGACGCCGAGGGGACCACCGCTCTCGCGTTAGCCCATCTGCGTCAGCCGCCGCCGCCGATCTCCGAGCACCTGCCTGCGGCGAGCCCGCAACTGGACGCGGTGATGGCCCGAGCGTTGGCCAAGAATCCGGCCGACCGATACGGCTCGGCGCGTGAATTCGCCGCCGCGGCCTCAACCGCGGCGACGCTCGCGCCGCGCCGCGCGCCTACAGTCCCACCGGTGCCCGGAACCCCGCCGCGCACGCCAGGGTTCCGCAAGAGTTTCGATGACCCGATCAGCGTGGCGCCAACGCTGCGGCGGCGCACACCGGCGAAACCGGTGCTCATCCTCTGGGCGGTCTTCGCCGTCGTAGCGCTAACCGCCGGTGTCCTCTGGTTTAAAGTCATTGCCGGATGGTCGGATTCGCCGACCGACGCATCAGCATCCACATCCACATCCACATCCACATCCACGACGGCGGTGACGAGCCCCGCCGCTCTCCAGCTCGACCGGCTACTGCCCTCGGGTTACCCCGTAGGGACTTGCGACCCCGCGCCGGCCGACGGAGGTGCGGCGGCCGCAGTCGCGTGCGGCCCCAACGTCGACCCCGGCGGCCCTACGTCGTCGACCTACACGCTCAGCAGGGATCTGCCGGCACTCCGCGCGTCGTTCACCGACGCCATGAATCGCTCCATCGCTCGAATCTGCCCGCCGAACATTCAGTCACCGGTTCTCTGCCCGACAGGCGTGTCGAGAACGTTTGGGGAAGTGCGTCGGTGATGATGGGAGCCATGGTCGCGAGGTAGGAGGGGACCGGGGATGGTTCGTGATTCGGCTGATGGTTGGACTCTTCATTTCTACGACTTCCAGCAGCGGTTCGTATCGGTGGACGACGTGATTCCAGGGGTGGGTGATGTCGAGACGTGGGCGAAGCGAAATGGCGCGCGTGATGGCACTCCGTTCTTTCTTGATCCGTCGGGCCGGGCCGATGCGCTGTTGAACGCCTACTGGCGAGATCCGCTGGTGAGGGGACGAGCAACGGGGACGTTGCGTCGTTACGCCCTATCGCTGAAGGTGTGGCTGGATTTTCTGCACGCGATAGGCGTCCGATGGGACCAGGCGTCGCGATCGGAACTGGCTGCATTCAAGGAGTGGCGGTTGTCGGCTGAGAAGAACCCTCAGCATGTGAGTGCCAATAGTTTCTGTGTCGATCGCGCGGCGATCCGCAATTTTTACCTGTGGGCGGCCGAGCAGCACGGAATCGACAACCCCGTCCGAGCCCGTGCGATTGCCACGTCTCGGGTGGGTGGGCGCCAGATCGTGTTGGAGAGCACTCCGTCGGGGATGCGAAGGGCCGACGTGAAGTGGCTTACCCCGCAGGCATTTCGGTTGTGGCGGAACCTGGGGTTGCGCGGCTTCACGATGGAGGGTTTGCCGCGCCACGATTGGCGGGGACCGACTGAGGATCGCGACATCGCGTTCGTGGAGGGGTTGTTCGGGACGGGTTTACGAATCGGTGAGTGGTCCAGCATGTTGACCATCGAAGTGCCGAAGCCGGGTTCCGAGGGGCTCGTGCGTTCGCGCGTGGCGTCCCATTGCGCAAAGGGTGGTAGCGGGCGACCGTTCTGGATGCGCCGCCGCGTCGCTCAGCAAGTTCACTTCTACCTGCAGGAAGGTAGTCGCACTGCTGCCATCGCCCGCGCGCAACGTGCTGGTCGGTATGAACACATTGCGGATCGTTGGATCCTTGAACGGGTTCGGCGAGATGGGCAACTGGAGGTCGTCGATGAGAATGGAGCGCGTCGTACGGTCCGACTGGACGCGCTCGGGCCGTCGACGCGGATGAAGATGTTCCACATGGGACCTGATGGCCTGGAACCGATGTGGCTGTGGCTGAATCACGACGGGACGCCTCGCCCCAAACACTCCTGGTATAAGACATTCGACCGCGCGAACACCAGGGTCGCGAAGGCGCTTGCGCCATCGAGCGGTACGCCGTTGTGGTGCCGTCCCCACATGCTAAGGCATTCCTTCGCGCTGCGGTGGTATTGCATTGCCACGTTCGTCGCGTGGCGCCGTACCGACATGTTGACCAAGCAGGAGCAGCGCGACTTCCGCAATCAGCTTGGTGATGTCTGGTTTCTCCTGGCGACACTTCTCGGACATCGTAGTGCCGAGGTGACACGCAGCGTTTATCTCGAGCCGTTTCAGGTGCTGCAGGTCGAGGAGCTCATCGCGCTGATGGATGCCGATGATCGGCAATCCCTGGAGCGTCTCGTCGCAACGGTTGGCGTCGGTGAGTCGCGTGTGTTGACGGTCAAAACATGACGGGTCACCGGGCGGCGCAACCAGATTCGGCATGGCGGCCCGCATTGCGGCGACGCGGGCTGATCGTGACCTTCATCAGCGAGGACGGCACTCAGTCCAAGGACTTCGACTTCGGCTCTCTGCCGGGCAATGACGGGATCCGGCACGATTTCGCGATCGCGTTCGAGGATGCCACCGGTGTGCTCGGCGTTTCCAAGCGATTGAGGGGCGCCGGTGCGCTGTGGCAGTCGGCCCGGCATGCCTGCTGCTGGCTCGCCGAAAACCGGCCAGGGCTAGTGGGACTGGCAGAGTTGTCCGCCGCGGATGCCCGGCTCCTCGCCTTGTCGTGTCGGGTACCCAGCGGCCCTGGCCCGGCGCCGAGCCTCAAGACGCTGCTGCGCTGCAGTCCCGGCGTCTCAGACGAGGCACGCCAGGCGTTCGCACGCGTGCGTCACCAGAGGACAATCACTGCACGACAACCAACCCTATTCCTCCGATGAGATTCGCCCCATCACTGTCGTGGCACGTGGAATGGTACGGCGGGCGCGGGCCCGATTGCGGACTCATTGGACGATGGTCGCCGACTATCGTGCGGGGCGGTTCGATCACCTCCCTCGCGCAGACCCAAGTCGCAGTCTGGCCGAAGTGCTCGATCACTGCGCCCGTGAGGGCGATTTCCCCCGCACCGCCTCGGGTGCACGGGCTTACGTGACGCGGCGGGCGGTGACCGCGACCGGTGGATGCCGACTGATGTCGTTGCTGCATGTGAGTCCGGGCGAGGCATGGGCATTCGGTGTTCTCCTCGCGGGACTGACCGGCCTGAACCTGTCGACGCTGGACTCGCTGCCCGCCCCGCACCGACACGCCAGCAGCCCCGATGAACCCGGCATCGTGTTCGTCAGCGCCGACAAGCCCCGCCGTGGGAAACGGTCGGTCATGACGGTGCCGGTGACTGCGCTGCGCCCCGAACTGCGGCCGCTTGGCGGCGAGAATCGGCGGGCTGCAGTGCTCAACACGTCGCTGACTACCGCGTACGGGGTTTTTATGTTGCTGCTGGACCTGACCGAACCGGCCCGCGCGCTGACCGGGTCCCAGAACGCTTTCATCTACTACAGCGCCCAGCCCGACTATGTCGAACAGAAACTCTTCGGATACGGAACCAGCAGCACAGGCACCGGGGTGAATGCTCGACGACGGTGGATGGCGCCGTGGCTCACCGGTGACGCCGAGCATGACGGCCTGCTCCTCGGGATCAGTATGGATCGGCTGCGCAAGACCTACCTGGAGCAGGTCCGAAAACCCACATCCCACACCCCGGCCACGTTGGCTCGCTATCTGAGCCGTATGGAGCCTGTCAGGAACGAGGGATTCCAGATCGTCGCCGAGGCCCTCGATGAGCAGGTCGCCCGAGCACTGGCCCGACGGTCGATGACGGTGCAACCGGACAACCACGACAACGGATCCGGCCAGGACGCCGTGCTGGGCAATTGCGCCGATTTCGAGCACTCGCCGATCGACGGTAACCGGTGCCACCAGTCGTTCATGGCATGCCTTGACTGCAGCAACGCCCGCGCCTTCCCGCGCCACCTACCGGTTCAACTGGTCGTTGCCGACCGGCTTCGCGGCCTACGCCAAGAGATGCCCATCGGGCAGTGGATCGCCTATCACGCGGGTCCTCTCGCGCAACTCGACGACATCTTCGCCGAGTACGAGCAGGCCCAGCTGAGCGCCGCGCGAGCCGAGATCACCGACAGCGATCACCAGACGGCCAACCTTCTGCTGACGGGAAACCTCGAAGCATCATGACGCACACAGCTGAAGCATTCGACGTCGTGGCAGGCATCGACGTCGGTCCCGAAACAGAGGTCGTGATCAACCGCACGCTTCACATCGACGGGATCCGATGCCGATTCGGCGACCCGGTGTGGGATCTGTCCGCGGCGATCGAGGACCGACACAGCGCAAGACAAGCCGTGCATTGGGAGGGATTTCTGATGCCCTTTCGCCACGCCTGCAAGCTCTACCTGTTCGCCCTGCTCAACATCGTCGACGACGCACCCCGCCTTGACAGTGCCCGATCGCTCTATCCGCACATCAAGACGATCTTGGCCGAGCTGGTGCCGTTACGCCGGTTCACGACGTGGCTGGCGGAGCGGGGTGTCACATCGTTTGACCGGGTCAGCGCCGAACACCTCGACGACTACCTGCGCCACGTCACCGAGACCAGCGGTGTCAGCGCCCAATCCAAACGCTCGGCGCTACAGGCCATCAAGCGTCTGCACCTCTACCGAGATGCCTTGCCCGCGCATTGCCGGCTCCCCGCCGGCCCGTTGTGGGGCGGTGCGAGTGCACGAGGGCTCGCCCACTACGAGTCATCCTGGGGCAAACCGAACACGACCCCTCGCATCCACCCCGATGTCATGGAGCCGCTGCTCTCGGCAGCGTTGGTGGTCACCCACACGGTCGCCGCCGATCTCCTTCCCGCAGCGCGCAACCTTCTCGCGATGCGGCACCTCGCCCATCAGATCGCGCCGGACATTCGTCGGGCTCCCACTCGTACCGTGTCGGTGTTCGAGACCACCAAGGCCCAACTCGAATGCCTGCTTGCGGCACTGGGCCGCAACGACGCCTCACTTGCCTGGTATCCGGAACGGCGACACGACCAGTGTCGATCTGATGGGGTTGGCCGTGGGTGGATGGCTGCACCACACCGAACTGAAACGCATGAAAGAGACCCCGGTCCTGCTAGCCAAGTATGGGTTGCCGATCGACGTGGACATGTTGCGCACCAACACCTTCAGCGCCATCGGCACCCACTGCTGGCGTAACGACCCCGTCGGTGCGGATGAACTCGTCGAACTGGTTCGTCATGTCACGACGGCCTGTTTCCTCGTAATCGCCTACCTATCGGGTGTTCGGACCGGCGAGGCACTCAATCTACGACGCGGCTGCATCAGCCGGGACTCGAAGCTGGCGTTGACACTCATGTCCGGCCACCAGCTGAAGGCCGATGAGCAGCGCCGGCACCGATCGCCCGCCACGATCCCATGGGTCGTGACCGACGAAACCGCCCATGCCGTCAGCGTTCTTGAGCAGATCACGGTGAGCGATCTGCTGTTTCCGGCTTTCAATTTCTGCTCCCAACAGCGATTCCTCGTCGGCGCTACCCGGACCAGAACACCCGGCTCCATCAACGCCGACATCACCAGCTTCATCGAATGGTTCAACCGCGATATCGGCCCTGCGCTCAGCCATCCGCTGATCGGCGCCGACCCGCACGGCACAATCCAAGTGCCGCGCCTGCGCCGCACACTGGCATGGCACATCGTCCGGCGGCCCGGTGGAACGATCGCCGGCGCAACGCAATACGGCCACCTGCACACCCAAATGATCCAAGGCTATGCCGGCGGAGCTGATTCGGGATTCCTCGACGACATCACCTTCGAACAATTTCTCCACCGTGCCGAAATCATCCACGACGATTGCCAACGACTCGAGCGCGGCGAGCACGTCTCCGGTCCGGCCGCCGATGAGTACCGGGCCCGTATTGCCAGGGCAAGCACCTTCGCGGGCCTGACAGTGACTACCAAGACTCAGATCAACAACGCACTATCGAACCCCGACTTGCAGATCCACCACGGCGCAGTCGTAACCTGCGTGTTCCGGCGCGCCACCGCAGCCTGCCTCGAACCCGCCGACAGCGCCGCCAAACCCTTCTGGAGTCGATGCCGTCTGGGCTGCGTCAACGCCGCCCGCACCGACCGCGACGCCGCCAACCTTCACCTGCATGTCGAAGCACTCCAACAAGACGTGGCGACTCTCGGACTCCCCGAACCGCTGCGGCAACGAATTCAGGTACGCCTGACCGAGCACCGAAAGGCCCTCGCCGAGCACGAATCCAGCCGGCCGATGACAATCCCACGACAGAACGAGGAACGCGAATGACCCTCATGGGCGATGCCGGCGCAGGCAACGATGAGGAACGTCAGCGGGTCCGAGCCGCCATGAGCCGCCTCCGAGACAACAAAGCCGAGCGGAGCGACGGCGCGCGCACCGTGGTGGCCTTGGCTGACGAATCGGGAATACCACGGCAGAGACTCTACGAACATCACAGCGACCTGCTCAACGAGTTCAAGGCGACGCTCGGGTGCGGACCCGTCACCCCGAATGCCGAGGCTCCGCAACGACAACTTGCACAGGCCCGTGATCACAACCAGGAACTGGCCAACGAAAACGCTCAACTGCGAAGCAAGATCAGAACGCTCTCAGCGGTGATCACCGAACTCACCCACGAAACCTCCGGAGCCAACGTCGTTGTCCCGATGCCACGCAAACACCCGGGACGGTGAGAATTGGAGCGTCACTTTGAGTCAGCTCAAGGTCCCGCAGTCCGCTGATTCCACTGGATCCCAGCCGAAGGCAACGGCGCTCGAGTGAACATCACAAACCGATGGACAAGTGGCGCACGATCGGAATGGGCCGCTACTCCCCGAAGGAGCCGCGACGAAATCAGCGGTCCACCCCCGACCGGTATTTCCACGGACTGTTCGCAAACTTGTCGTCGAACCGTGACCGGGCATTGGTGTCGTTTTGGATCTCGCCGAGAGCCCGTGCGCCGGAACTACTCGGTCTCCGTCCCGTCGATGTCGATCCGGGACAATGCCGCGGCGTTGAAAGCGAGTGCGAAGTCGTCATATCTCATGTGGTGTAGTTCAGGCTGGTCATCATGCCAGCTTCTTGGTGGTACGTGTTGTGGCAGTGCAGCATCCAGATGCCGGGATTGTCGGCGATCACGTCGACGCTGACTTTCTGCATGGGCAAGACGATGGTCGTGTCTTTGCGTGGTCCCCGACGTCCGTCGGCCTTCATGACTTGGAAGGTGTGCCCGTGCAGGTGCATCGGATGCCACATCATCGACCGGTTGGTGAACGTCAACGTTGCCCGCTGTCCCAGGCGCACAGGAAGCGGTGGGCCTGGGCGAACGGTACCCCGTTGATGGTCCAGGTGTAGTTGCTCATGGAGCCGGCCAGCTCGGCGGACAGCTCCGCGTCGGGCTTGGCTGATCCCAGGTCGACGGCGGGTGTGGCGGTGAAGGTTTCGACGGTGCCGAGTCGCCCGGTGAGTTCTGCAGGCTCGAAGTCCCGGGCCGGTAGCGTGCCGGCACCGGTAGACAAGACGGCTCGCGCTACACCGTTCTTTCCCTCGGCCAGCGCTACGAGGGGAAACACGCCGTCTGCGGCGGTGACGGTGACGTCGTAGCGTTCACCCATTCCGAGCAAGAGTGCGTCGACGTCGATGGGTATGACGGGGTAGCCGTCGGTGTGGGTAACGGTCATGGAATGTCCGGTCAACGCCACCCGGAACGCGGTGTCGGAGCCTGCGTTGATGATCCGGATCCGGATCCGAGCTCCGGCACGGGCGGTGAAGGTCGTTGGTGCCGCTGGGATACGCCCGTTGATCAGGTAATGCGGGTATTTGAGGTCGCCGGGGTCCCCGCCGAGCAGCCCGCTGGTGCCCACTCCGGTGCCATGGCCGGCATGCCCATTCCGGGCATGGTGTCCATGGCAGGCGTGGGTCGGTCGTGCAGGTCGGCATAGTTTTTGTTGGGGGGTTTTGCCGACGCCGTCGGTCCAGTCGTCGAGAACGACGATCCACTCAGCGTCGTAGGCGCCTGGCTCGGCCGGATCATCGACGATGACAGGCAGGTACAGACCGGTGTCGGCGTCCAAGCCGGTGTGTGGATGTGCCCAATACGTACCCGGGTGCGGCAGTGAGAACCGGTAGACGAAGTCGCGGCCGGCGTCGATGGTGGGGCTTGCCGGCTCTGCGCCGTCCATGTCGTTGCGCAACGCGATGCCGTGTCAGTGCACGGACGTTGCATGGTCGAGACGGTTGGTGACGGTGACGGCGAGTTCGTCGCCGACCGCGGCCCGAATCAGTGGGCCGGGAACGGTGTTGCCGTAGGCCAGGGTGGGTGCGAGCGGGCCGCTCAGGTCGATAGTGGCCGGCTGCGCTATCAACGTCGCGCTCACCACGCGGCCGGTTCGTGGGCGGGCCGCTTCAGCGGCGGCAACGGCGGTGGCTTCGTTGGGTCGGGCGGGGCCGCCCGGGCGGCCGCAGGCCGCCAGCGCGTACCCCCCGGCGAGTGCGGCGGTGAACTGCCGCCGGCTCAGCAACACGCGATCCGCTGATGCTCCGGTCATACCAACTCCTGGACAATTCTTGGGGTCATCGCTGTGGTTGGTTGCCCTGTTCGGCCTGAGCACCGTAGCCCGGCCGCCCACTGGCCAGGGCTGGGGCAGAGATATGGTCGGCTTCGGTTCGAGCACTAGTTCAGGGAAATCCTGCTAACTTAAGCGCGGATCGACGAACTCGTGCTGGGCAGCGGCCTTGTGATCTTTCCGGTGCCTTCGCGCGACGCTATTTGGTGACCGTCACATCGCCGGTCATTTCGGGGTGGATGGTGCAGGTGTACCGGATTGTGTCGGGTTCGTCGGTGGGATAGGAAAAGGATTTTCCAGCTGGTACTTCCACGTCGAACTTGGCACCAGCGGTGGCTGTCACTGTATGGGTCACCGAGTCCCGATTGACCCAAGTGATCGATTGGCCGGTGTTGATCGTCAGACGACCGTGTAGTTCTGGATCGTGATGGTGGCGGCACTATTGCCGGGGACGGCTGGTGTTGGCGTACTTGATGAGTTGCCGCCGGTCGCCGTGGGCGCGCGATCAGCCGAAGGGGCTCCGCCGCACCCGGTCAGAAAGGCTAAGAGGCTGGCGGCGATGGCAGCTGCACATAAGCGCATCATGGTTGTGGCCTTTGGCGTTCGATGTTTCGTCGGATCAGGCAGTTCTCCCAACCTTCTTACCACAATCACCTACAGCGTGTAGGAGATTGTTGGCAACCGCTAATTGGTGTAGGGACTCTCGCGAAGGTGTCGGTGGTGCTCCCTCAGGCGTGCGAGTTTTCAGATGCGTGACAGGCAGAAATTCTCAGCAAGTCCAATCCTGGCAGCGACGTCGGGCAACCGGCTAAAGCTCGGGCGCAGAACAGTAGGGCGCACGGCGAGCGGGGCCAACGCCACGGCTGGGTGGCCTGATCTGCTTCTGATCGGGGTGGGTGATCGGGTCGTAAGCGCTGCGGGGCGAGCAGTCCGTCGGAGCGACGCCTGCTAACTGCTAACAGTTCAGCTGGTGGGCGGCGCTATGAAAGTAGCCCGCACGCCGCGTCGGGCAGGCCGTAGTAGCGGGGGCCGAAGTCGAAGAACCTGCTGTGTTCAGACGCCAGCAGCGCGGTCACGAATGTCGCCGCAGCGGTCACTGAATGCGTCGCGACGGCGGCGGCGACGCGGGCCGGGCGCGATGCGAGCGCTGTGGTGGGCATGGACTGGTCGTGCTGTTCACCGACGATCGGGCGGAACGGGGGCTGGTGTGAGCGCTCGCGCGGTCGGGTTTGTCGGCTCGGCTGTTCATCGTCTGCACCAACCCCCGCCGGCGCAGGGATCGTTCGACGATGCATCCGCGCTTCCCTATCGAGAACAGCCCGGCACATCAAACCTACTTATTGTGAGAGGCCTACTCCTACATGTTGTAGGTGTACGATTGCGGACGACAGTCCAACGGCGGGCTGCTTCCTTACCTCGGAAAGTACGCACATGAAGTATTTCGCCACCACCTTTGCCGCAGGCGTGCTGGCTGCCGCCGCTATAGCAGCAGCTGGCACCGCATCGGCAGCGCCAGCCGACCCGCAGACCGTGGAGAGCACGATCAGCAAGTTGAAGTCCGACGGCTACGACGTGATCGTGGCGAAGGTGGGCAGCGCGCCGCTGTCACAGTGCACCCTCATGGGAGTCCGAGGGGCCCACACGTTCACCCGTACGGATCATGGGTTTCCCGGATACCAGACCCCAACCATACCCACCGTGGTGGACAAAATGGTCTACGTCGACGTGCAGTGCTGACGCGTACCGACCCCGCGAACGGCCCGACAAAAGGACAATGTTGGATGTAACGCCGATCCGCCCCCAGCCTCGGGGCGCTGGTACGTCGCGGCGGCACTCACCTGGCCCGCATCGACCAGAACGCCTACGATTCGTAGGTGCAAGCGGGATTGCGGGAGGAACTACTGAGATGACACGCGACGACGAACGGGACCGGCGGGGTCGCGGGGAGCTGGAAAGCGAGATCCTCGCCGCGCTATGGGCGACCGAGTCGCCGCTGACCGCGGCCGAGGTGCAGCAATGCCTCGATCACGGCCCGGCCTACAACACGGTGCAAACCATCCTGACCCGTCTGCACGACAAAGGCCTGGTGTGGCGGGAGAAGTCCGGTCGCGCCCACCTGTACCGGCCCACCCAGGGGCAGGCCGAATTGGCAGCGGAGATGATGCACAACGTTATGCACCGTGGTGTCGATCGCCAGGCGGTGCTGCAACGCTTCCTGGACCGCCTCGACCCTGCAGACGACGCCGCGCTACGCCGCCTCGTCTCCGACACGCCGGCCATCCCACCCTCCGGTCATGACCCAGTCTGATCGGGGCTTCGCCCCGGTAACCAACGATTCTAAGGAGCGAGTATGCGGATCAGTGTGTACCTGCCGCTACTGGCATCGCTAGCGTTCGCGATCGGCGCACCCCTACTCGTCCGCTACCTCGCCCCACCCCTGGCGACCCGCACTCTGGCCGTCACCGCAGTACTGTCGGCCGCCGCCAGCACCTGGGGCCTGACCCTGCTGGCGGCGACCCTGATCGCCCAGACCCCGCCCGCCCAGGAACAGGGCACCGTCGTCAACCCGGTCCCCACTTTGGTCGCCGTCGCGGCCGCGCTCACCATGTCGTGGTGTCTGCACCGCGCGGTGCGTACGGTGCAGGTACGGCGCGGCATCGAAGGGGAGCTGCGCGCCGTGTGCGCACTGTGCCAACCTCACGGTGAACTCGCCGTCCTCGTCGATGACACCCCGCACGCCTACGCCGTGCCCGGCCGCCCCGGCCGCATCCTGATCAGCACGGGGCTGCTGCGCACCGCCGACGCCAGCGACCGCCGCGTCGTCTTGGCCCACGAACGCGCCCATCTTTGCCATCATCATCACCGTTACCGCGCGGTCACCGACCTGGCCGCCGCGCTCAATCCGCTGCTGATACCAACCCGTGTGGCCGTCGCATATCTGGTCGAGCGGTGGGCCGACGAAGTCGCCGCGGCCGCCGTCGGCAGCCGGGACCGTACCGCTCGCGCATTGGCCCGCATTGCCCTGGCGGGACCGCGCCGACCGACCGTCTTGCTCGGGTTTCACCGCCACGCCGTGACCGCCCGAGTCCGGGCACTGTGCCGACCCCCGGGCCGCTCCGTGCATCTGATCGCCGTCGCATGGACTGTCGCTGGGCTCCTTTCCGCGGCAGCGGCCAGCGATGCGACGCTTGCGTTCGGCCGAATCCTCGCCCAGCTCACCGGGATCTGAATTTCGGTGCGGGCCAATGCCTACACCCTCTCGCGGGACTCGATAGTCCCCCTAGTTTCCGGGGCCGAACCCGAGAATTTATTTGCGTGAGTATTCGCGAGCGCGTCGCGACCGGCCGGATACGCACCACGCTGCTGGCCTATCTCGCGTTGACGAAGCCGCGGGTGATCGAACTGCTGCTCGTCACCGCGATCCCCGCCATGTTGCTGGCGGATCGCGGCACGGTAAATCCGCTGCTGATCGGCAACACACTTGTCGGGGGCATGCTGGCGGCGGGGGGCGCCAACACGCTCAACTGTGTGGCCGACGCGGATATCGACAAGCTGATGAAGCGCACCGCGCTGCGGCCGCTGGCGCGAGCGATGGTCCCGACCCGCAATGCCCTGGTGTTCGGGCTGGTACTGGCGATCGGATCGTTCTTCTGGCTGTGGTGGACGACGAATCTGCTCTCGGGTGTGCTCGCCATCGCCACGATCCTGTTCTATGTCTTCGTCTACACGTTGCTGCTCAAGCGCCGGACGTCGCAGAACGTGGTGTGGGGTGGTGCGGCCGGGTGCATGCCGGTGATGATCGGCTGGTCGGCGGTCACCGGGACAATTGCGTGGCCGGCCCTGGCGATGTTCGCGGTGATCTTCTTCTGGACACCACCGCACACCTGGGCGCTGGCGATGCGCTATAAGGACGACTATCGCGCCGCCGGGGTGCCGATGCTGCCCGCGGTCGCCACCGAAGCCCAGGTGACCAAGCAGATCCTGATCTACACGTGGCTCACGGTGGCCGCGACGCTGGCGCTGGGCCTGGCCACCAGTTGGCTGTATACCGCGGTGGCGGTGCTGGCCGGCGCCTGGTTCCTGGTGATGGCACATCAGCTCCATGCCGGCGTGCGCCAAGGTGAGGCGGTCAAACCGCTGCGGCTGTTCCTGCAGTCCAACAACTACCTCGCCACGGTCTTTTGCGCGCTCGCAATGGACTCGGCGCTGGCGCTGCCGACCCTGATAGACATTCCCGGGTTCTAGCGCGTCCAGCGGCGCCGGTGACGGGGGCCGCGTCGCGTACACCGATCCCGGGTTGGTAAGAGCCCGGGCATCACCGCTACCGGCTTCTTGTTTGCCGCTCGGGTGGGACGAGATTGGCGGGTCCGGCGACCCGCGCTCGTCCGGGAACTCGAACTCGTCGCGCGGGGCTGGCCCGGCTCGACCCACGTCGCGCACCCGTCAGCGGCGCGAGGCGATGCTAGGCGTGGAGTCGCTATGGATCGGCCGGCGTCGGCGCGTTGTTCGCATCGACGCCCAAAGCGCCGCGGTTGCCGCGGTTCACGCGGCGGCCCCGGCGGCGTGGATCGCCACCAGTGCCGGCGGGTACGGCGGTGAAGAACTGCACGGTGCCGACCAGGCCTTGGGCGCATACCAAGGCGAATAGCATGCCCAGCCGAACTACGACCGGTCGGGCAGCCCGCATGGCGACCAGAGCGACGCCGAGCCCGACCGGTAGTGACAGGTAGGCGATCAGCAGCGACGAGTGCACGTGCACCAGGGTGGTGATCTGTACTTCGAGCCGCGGCACGGTCCGTTGGGGCTCCTGTCGCCGGCGTGCGGCCCCGCGCCAGTCACCAGGGTGCCGGCGATCAGCACCGCGGCCAGCGCAGCCGCGCTCAGTAAAGTCAAGGCTCGCAAGGGTTTAGGGACGACAAGCGCCGCTACACTGGCCGGGTCGACATGATCGGGTTCACCGATCTTGACGTACAGCAGCACCGCGAGCCAGACCATCGTCATGGACACCAGCAGGTGGATAGCGACCGTCCACCAGAGCAGCCCGGTGAGAACCGTGACGCCGCCCAGTACCGCCTGCAGCACCGTCGACGCCGGCATCAGCCACGCGTACACCAAGACCTCGCGCCGACGGCAGGCCCGGGTGACGGCCAGCACCGCCAGCGTGGCGGTCAGCACCACCGCGAAGGTGATCATCCGGTTGCCGAACGCCACCGCCTGGTGGATTTGGGGCACCTCGGAGAAAGCGACGCGAAGGAAACTTCCGGGAAAGCACCGGGGCCAAGTCGGGTAGCCCGGCCCCGACGCGGTGACCCGCACGATGGCGCCGGTGACCGCTATCCCGCTCTGGGTGAGAATGACCGGCGCTGCGGTGACGCGCTGAATCTGCAGGCTGGGCAGGGGGAGCACATCGGCCAGTCGCAGGAATCGTCCGACGGGCACCGCCCTGGGGGAGCAGAACGACAAGGCGTAGTAGGGGCCGTGTCGACGCAGGATCGGATCACCACGTTGGTGGTGCTTCGTCTTCTCCGCGGTGATCAAGAAGCCGCGTCAGCTCCGGCCGGGGTTCACCGTGGCGCTCGGTCACCTGGCCGACCTCAGCGGCGGTGTGAGGTGCCAGCCTTGGGACCGGGTGAACTCAATGACTGCCCGATGTGGTCCTGGTAGCCCATCAGTGTGCGGGGCGAGTCGAAGGCGACGGCGCCGACGAGGATCGGCTCGCCTGGTCCGGGTCGGGTGAATCCGGCGACGAACTGTTTGCGGTCGGGTGAGCCGTGCAGGATGGTCATGTCGGTGCCCAGTGCGGGCATTCCGAGGGATTGGATGCGCACGCCGTGTTGGTGGGACCAGAACCGCGGAACCGGGGTGAATGGCGCCGCGGCGTTCGGGCCGGCGAGCAGAGCGGCGGCGGCGGCTTGACCCATTTCGATGGCGTTGATCCAGTGTTCGACACGCCGGGGTGTGGTGTCGAACCGCAGGTTCGGCCATCGGGCGATGTCACCGGCTGCGACAACGGTATCTCGGGGATTGCCCTGCGAGTCTTGGACATGGCAGGTGGGAGTGCACACGATGCCGTCGCTCAGGTCGAGGCCGGAGCCGAAGAGCCAGTCGGTGCGGGGATGGGTGCCGATGCCGACGACCGCGGCGTCGGCGGTGATGGTCTCGCCGTTGTCGAGGTGCACCTGAACGCCGGCGGGTGTTTCGGTCCAGCCGTGCACGCCCACACCCAGACACAGCTGGACACCGGCGTCGCGGTGGATGTCGCCGACGATGGCTCCGAGTGCTGGTCCCAGGGAGCCGGCGAGCAGGGTCGGGTTGAGGTCGATGATCGTCGCGTGTAGCCCACGGACGCGGGCGGTGACCGCGATTTCGCAGCCGATGAACCCGCCTCCGACGATCGCGACATGATTGGCTCTGGCGAGGGCGCGGTCGACGGCGTAAGCGTCGTCGAGGGTGCGTAGCATCCGCACGTGCGGCAGATGCACTGGCGCACCCGGGAGGTGGCGGGCTTCGACGCCGGTGGCGATGACCAACCCGTCGAAGCCCATGTGCTCCCCGCCGGGGAGCACAAGACGTTGATCGTCGAGGTCGAGCCGCAGGTTCCGAATCCCCAGACGCCAGGTGGCGTCGAGGTCGGTGTAGGTGCGCAGCGGCAGATCACGGCGGGCGACCTCGCCGGTGAGCAGGCCTTTGGACAGTGGTGTGCGGTTGTAGGGGTGGTGGGGTTCGTCGCCGATGATCACCAGCTGACCGGCGTAGCCGAGCTCGCGGAGCCGTTCAGCGGCCGACAACGCGGCCAGCCCGGCCCCGGCGATGACGATCCGGTGTCGGGCGCTCATGGGCGGCGTTCGGTGAGGGTGATGGCCTGGGTGGGGCAGCACCGTGCTGCTTGGCGCAACTGGTGAATATCGCCGGCAGCAGGTCGGGTGGTGTAGCGCAGCCGTCCGTCGGCGTCCAGGGCGAACACCGCCGCGGCTTCCTGCGCGCAGATGCCGTAGAGCTGGCAGTGGGATTTGTCGACACTGACCGTCACCGGCCGGCGCGCGGCCGGATCGACGGTGGGGAACTGGTGGGCGGGGTTGTGGGGGGCGGGCATCTCCCTAGGCCTCCTTGGGGGCGATGCGCAGGCCGCCAGCGGTGGTGGCGGGCAGGATGCGCAGCACCCACAGCAAGGCGCAGGCCGCGGCGAGCCCGAGGACGGCTTCCCCGATCAGGCCCAGTGATTGGACTTCCGCGGAGGTGGTGATGGTGTGGGCCAGCGACAGCGCGAACGCGGCGTAGGCCAGGTAGTGCAGCAGATGCCAGCGCCGGTAGCCCAGCCGGCGTTGCAGCACAATCGACACTGCGATCGCCACCGCCAACTCCAGGCCGACGATACCCAGCCCGACCTCCAACTCGCCGCCGGCCACGAAGGGGATCACGGCGTTGACGGGCGTGAAGTGTTCCCCGGTCTGGAAGACGTAGGACACCGCGTGCAGCACCCCGAACGTCAGGGTGCTCACCGCCAGCACCATGTGCGTGCTGGTCAGGGCCGGACGGGCGATCTGGCGCCGCGCCCAGCCGGTGGTGGTCAGGATCCCAAAGCACACCGTGACCGCCATCATCCCGTAGCACAGGTACCCGGCGATCGTCGCGATGTGCCGCACCCCCTGGTCATAGGGGGTGTAATCGCCTTCGGCCACCAGTTGTGCGCTCTGTGTCAGTGCGGTGTGTGTCGCCCACGCCAGCATCGTCATCTCCTACCCGTTACTCTCGAAGTGTTGTCCTACGTCCTGTAAGAGTCTTACACGATGCCGGTGTCGATGCCCGATATCCTCACCGCTCAATGCACGCACCCGCCGCGGGGCCTGACGATCGGTGTCGACTTGCGGTGTGGCCGACGCGCGCGTTCGCTTGCACGGCATCGGCGAGCGGTTGCGCGGTTGGGCGTTAGCCGATGCTGAACGGTTGACCATAGACGGTGATGTACGCCGCGTCGGTCTCGTTGTAGATTTCGACTTGCGCGAACGAACGGGCTTGGGCGTATCCGGCGCAACCGGTCAGCCCGATGGTGGAGTCGGTCCAGGTCAGGGACGGATTGTCGGACTTGTGGAACTCGGTGTAGTTGTAGTGCCGCTCGTTGCCGTAATCGTCGGGATGCTCGATATCCAGAATGTAAAAGGACTGTGCCTGTCCCGGGCCCAGGGTCAAGTTGCCGCCGACTCCGTTGGCATTGATCTCCGGCATCGTTCCCGCAAAGTCCGAGGAACTTCCGAACGCACCGGTCGGACCGCCGCCGCCGATGTCCACCTGGCAACCCACGATGTACCCGGCGTAGACCCGTCCATCCGTGGGAGCGGACAGGTTAAGGGTCGCCTTGCCCGTCACCCAGGCGTTGCGGTGTACCGGGGTGTCCCCGAGCGAGGGATTGATGATGGCCGATTCTTCGGTTAGGGACAGCGTGGCGACGGTGCCGTCACCCAGGGTCCTCACCACCTGGTTGTCCGGCAACGGGACAACGGTGTCGGCCTTGGCAGCAGCGACCGAGACGAATCCGAGGACAACGGTTGTCGCGACCGCGGCCAGCCGCGGCAGTCTCCTACGAGTGACGATCATGGGGTTCCCCTCATGGGTTGGGTTTCCTATCGGCGAGCAAGAGTGGTGATGGACTCGGACGGTGTCAGCCGAGGCTGAACGGCTGCCCGTAGAGGGAGGTTTTCGAGTAGTGGTTGCCGATGATCTCCACGACCGAGTAGGCACGTGCCTGCGCATAGCCGGCGCACCCTTGGATTTGGATTTCCATGTCCTGGTAATCGACGAAGTACTTGCCCGGTTTGAGGATCGGCGTGTACTGCAGTTGAACGAACACCACCTGCCCCGGCGTCAGGTTGATGTTTATCAGCCCGGCCCCGGAAAGTCCGTTACGCAGGCTCACCCCGCCCAACAGGCCACCTGAGATCGCGTCGGGTGCGATGTTCACCTGGCAGCCGATGATGTAGCCGGTGTTGACCTGTGACGAGCCGTGGGTCGACGAATTGTTCGTTCCGGGGAGGTTCAGTGGCCCGTTGTTAGGCCCGTTGACCCCCTCGGGGGTGGCGCTGACGTCGGCGGTTACCCGGCCCGAGACCATCGCCGTTCGCCCGGCACCGTTGTCGGCCAGTGACGGGGAGACGGTGGCGTGTTCATCGGTTCGCGTCAGCACGACGTCCGGGCCGACCTTCTGACCGTCGGGCAACGGAATGAAGTCGTCGGCGGCTGCCGCGCCAGACGACCATAGACCGATAGCGACGGCCCCACCCATCCCCAGGACGGCGCAACGCAGGTGGAGCAGAGTGCCGCGGTTCTTCCTCATCATTCTCCCTTCGAGGTCCCTTGCGTGTGATTCCAACTGAGAGGGGGTGTGTAGTCCGAAACTGACGCGAACGGTCAACCCAACCAGACTGCTCAGCGTTTTTCCTACATCATGTAGGAGTCTTACACGATGTAATAGTCTTACGCAAATAAGCAGAAGTGGAGTGGCGCAGCAACCCCAATACGAGTAGCGAAGTCATCGAGGTGATGGATGTGAAGCACAAACCGTCTCATGCGCGGCGCGGGTCGGGGGCGTTGGAATCAGAGGTGCTCTCGGCGCTGTGGGCCGCCGGGGCACCGGTTACCGCCGCCCAGGTCCATGAGGCATTGCACGCGCCGGATCTGGCGTACAAGACCGTGCTGACCGTGGTGTCCCGGCTCTACGACAAGGGCCAGCTGGAACGGGAGAAGGTCGGCCGCGCCTACGTCTACTGGCCCAAGAAGGGCCGCGCCGAACACGCCGCCGGCCTGATGACCGCGGTGCTGACCGGTGACGTCGACCGCCGCGCGGTGCTGCTGGGATTCGTCAACGCCCTGGGCGCCGACGACGAGGCGGCGCTGCGGGCAGCGCTGGACCGGCGACCCGGAAGCGGCGACGGCCGGTGATCTACACGGTGTATCTGCCGCTGATCGCAGTGCTGGTCCTGACCACCCTCGCGCCGACTGTCGGACAGCGCCCGCCCGGCACCGGTGCTGCCTGATGGCGGCTGATCGAGATCCTGCACCGATGAGCCGAGCCGGTGAACCGGTGGACACGGACGTCCGCGCCGCCGGGCTGATGAGTCCGTGGCGGTTCGTCGTCGCGTTCGGCACGATCAGCCTGCTCGCCGACTTCGTCTACGAAGGCGCCCGCTCCATCACCGGTCCGCTGCTGGCCTCCCTCGGAGCCTCGGCGCTGATGGTCGGGGTCGTCACCGGAATCGGGGAAGCCGCAGCCCTGCTGCTGCGGCTGGTCTCAGGCCCGCTGACCGACCGGACCCGGCACTTCTGGGCGTGGACCATCGCCGGATACGCCCTGACCATCATCACCGTTCCGGTGCTGGGTCTTACCGGGATCCTGTGGGTGGCGTGCGCCCTCGTGATCGCCGAACGGGTCGGCAAAGCCGTCCGCAGTCCCGCCAAGGACACCCTGCTGTCCTTCGCCACTGCCGCGACCGGGCGCGGGCGCGGGTTCGCCGTGCACGAGGCCCTCGACCAGATCGGCGCCCTGATCGGTCCACTGGTGGTGGCCGTCATGCTACTGGTGACCGGCGGGCGCTACGGGCCCGCGTTGGGTGTGCTGGCCGCACCGGGAGTCGCCGTCCTGGGTCTGCTGCTGTGGCTGCGGCTGCGCGTTCCCGAGCCGGCTATCTACGAACCTGCCACGGCAGCAACACAATCGGTTACCCAGACCGCCGACACTGCGACAAGCGATGCCGCGGCCGATGCGCCACGACGGTCCACCACCCGTTGGTGGGCGGCGATGCCGCGCCAGTTCTGGATCTACTCCATCTTCACCGGGGCCACTATGGTGGGGTTCGCGACCTTCGGCGTGCTGTCCTTCCACATGGTCGCCCGCGGACTGATCCCGACCGCGGCGGTCCCCCTGATCTACGCCGCAGCCATGCTCACCGACGCCGTCGCCGCCCTGGCCACTGGCTGGGCCTACGACCGCACCGGCCCCCGCGTGCTCATCGTCCTGCCCATCCTGGCAATCGCGATCTCCGTCCTGGCATTCACCACCACCGCCTGGTGGGTGATCGCCGGCGCCCTGCTGTGGGGTGCCGCCGTCGGCATCCAGGAATCCACGCTTCGCGCCGTCGTCGCCGACCTCGTCGCACCCGATCGCCGCGCCACCGCCTACGGCCTCTACGCCGCCGTCCTGGGGATAGCCACCGCCGGCGGCGGTGCCCTTACCGGGTACCTCTACGAACACTCCATCCCCACCCTGATCACCACGGTGGCCGTCATCCAGGTGCTGGCCGTTGCCTTCCTCACTGCCACCACCCGCCGCGACCGAATCGGACAAGACCATGCCTCACGCCCCCAGCGGCGCGCTCGATGAGCCGCGCACAGGTCACGACCGCAGGTTCCGGTCGCGACACCGAACGCATGAGTTACGTTCCAGCCCAACAGTTTCGCCGGTTCGTCGGCATGCGGCGGTGCGCAGCGGGCGCTGCGGCTTGCCGAGATGCACACTGGGAGCGTTGGCCATCGCGGCGACGCTGACGATCGCCGGTTGCTCCGGGAACTCGGGACCCAACAATCAAACCACCGCGCCGTCGCCCGCGACGTCGAACACCACCCACGGACCGTTCTTCCCCGAATGCGGCGGCATCAGCGACCAAACGATCTCCCAGCTCACCCGGGTGCCCGGTCTGATCGTCACCGCCCGCAACTCGGTCGGCTGCCAATGGCTGGCCGGCGGGAGCATCCTGGGCCCCCACTTCTCGTTCAGCTGGTACCGCGGCAGCCCCATCGGGAGGGAACGCAAAACCGAGGAACTCTCCCGCGCAAGCGTCGAGGACATCACCATCGACGGCCACGACGGCTGGATCGCCATCGGAACCGACGTCACCCTCGGCAACAATCTCTGCGAAATCGGCATCCAGTTCGACGACGACTTCATCGAATGGTCCGTCAACTTCATCCAGAAACCCTTCCCCGACCCATGCGACGTCGCCAAGGAACTGACACACCAGTCGATATCGGCGGCGAAGTGACCAGGTACGGCATCAACAGGCTGCCGACGGTAGCGGTGCTGGCGAGTGCGCTGCCCGACGTTGACCTGCGCGGGTCGTGGCCGATCCAGTCGCCGGCCCCCGGGCCTTCTACGCTGTCCGCGAGGGTCGGCCCGATCGTCATCACCGCCGCGCACCCGTGACCGGCAGGTGGGGGCAGACCTGCTCATCGGCATCTTCGCCGCGATGCTGCTGGCCTGGGTCATCCTGATGATCGCTCTGGTCACCGTCCGACCACGCGGCGGGCTGCTGCACGAAACCTTGCGGCTGCTACCCGACGTGTTGCGCCTCGTGCACAGGCTCGCCGCCGACAAATCCCTCCCGCGCGGAGTGCGGATCGCTTGGCGCTGTTGATGATTTACCTGGCCTCCCCCATCGACCTCATCCCCGACTTCATCCCCGTGGTCGGCTACGCAGATGACGTCATCGTCGTTCTGCGCGGCGTGGTGCGCCGCGCGGGCCTGCCCGCGGTCCGGGCGCACTGGCCGGGCACCGACGACGGATTCACCGCGCTGACCCGCATCACCGGACTCAGCGACCGGGTGACTGGTGCGGATCCGGCATAGGCCTGGCATCGGCAAAGCGGGCCCGGTCATCGCCGATCTCGGCCAGCACGCGTGCGCCGGTGGAGTCGGCCAGCTCCGGGAAACTGGTGATGACCTGGTAGTCGGGGTGCGTGTAGAACAACTCGGCCGACGCTTGGCCCCAAGTTCATCGACGTTGGCGCAGACGTTGTCGAGCACAGCCAGTAGCGCCATGGCGTGCTTACCCATCGCCGCTTCGACCTGAAGTGGTTGGCGTAGTTGACCTTTGCGCAACTCCGCTTTGATCTCTTTGGCCGCGGTGATCCGGTTTCAGCGACAGTGTTGCCGCGACGGCCGGGGTGGGGGCGATCGCCAGTACTGGGCCGTCTCGCTTCTAGAGATCGGTTGGGTGGACAACTGTCGAATGGGCGAGTGAACACCGGGGCCGTGGCGTCGCAACGACAGCCCGGACGTTGCACGGGGGACCGTCTTCTGCGGACTGCAGGACGGCCAACCCGTCGTGGTGTGGACCAACGACGACGAGCTGCTGCTCAGCGTCGTCCGTACCGCTCAACCCGCCGCCACTCTGGAAAGCCTCTACACGTGGTGGTCGTCGCACTCCTAACGCACGGGGTGTTCGACTTGCGCATAGTCGCCAGTTGAACGGCCGGTGGCCACCGATTCTCGTGCTTCTGCCCCCTGGGCCTGTTCATCCACGAAACGTCCCGGCTGGCGAATCCGGCTCTGGTGGTGGACTGCTGCGCGTGCCGCCCGCCACGATGTAGCCCATGAGCAAGCGGCCCGAGCCCTATAGCCCGTACTGCGGGTTGGTCGTCAACGCCAACGAGCAGTACGAGAAGGTCCAGGGTGCACCGCATTTGGCCATCAGCGCACCAACGCGCACCGGTAAGACACGACGCCTGCTGGCCCCAGCGGCGGTGTTGCATCCCGGACCCCTGGTAGCCGTGTCCAGCAAGGAGGACCTCGCCGAACTGGTGCTCATGCGCCGCGGGGTCACGGGGCCGACCGGGGTCATCGACCTGCGTCCGGAGAAGACGCTCGTCTGGCCGGAGGGGGTGCGGTCCATGGTCAGTGATCCCACCGCCTCGATCGGGTCGGCTGACGAAGCTCTCACGGTCGCCGAGACCATGCTCGCGACCTCAGGTGTCGGCTTCGGTGGAGCGTCGAGCGGCCAGACCGTAGCCGCTGGCGGTTTGTGGGAGTCGACCGCAAGCCGCCCGCTCGCGTGCCTGCTGTACGCAGCCAGCCCCCAAGGCAACAGTCAGGGGATGCCCTGGGTTCTCGAAGCCGTCGAGAACCTCGGGGTCGAGGACGAAGAGGACGGTCCCGGCAGCGGTCAGATGTCGCTGGAAGCCACACCGTCCTGGATGACCGCGGCCGCTCTGTGTCCGCACCCGATGCTCTCCGACCCCATGCAGCGCGTGCTCACGATGAACAGCCGCATGCGCGACAGCGTGGCCATCACCGTCTCCAAAGCGGTCACCCCGTGGGTGCGTCTCGGTCTCAGCGCCACCGAGCATCTCGACCGGCTCAGCGCGGTCGACGAGCTGAGCATCGAGTCCTTCGACGTCTCCATGCTCGACGAACCCGACGCCAGCCTGTTCGTCATCGCGCCCAACACCGGCACCGTAGCCGGCGCCGCGGTGGCGTTGATCGACTCCATCATTCGCCACTTCCGCAAGCGCACCGCGCAGCACCAGCTCGAACATCGACTGCTGCTCGAACTCGATGAGGTGTGCAACTCCTGCCCGCTGCCCGCGCTGCTCAACTACGTGGGCGAGTCGGCGGGTCTGGGCGTCAACATCATGGCCACCGTCCAAGCGTCCAGCCACTTCGACGTCGTGTACGGACCGAAGTACGCCGACGCGCTGCGTGACATCTTTCCCGGCACCGTCGTGATGTACGGCGCGCATGAGCGCCACTTGCTCGAACAGGCGTCGCACTGGCAAGGCCTGGGGACACGGCGCACCGAGTCTTATGAGCCGAACGGCGGAAGCCGTTCGCAGTCATCACAACTGGGCGCGATCATCGACTGGCAGGAATTGCTTCCACAAAGCTACGAGGAGGCCCAGTTGCTGCTCCGGGGTACGGCGGGGCGCCGTGTCCAGATTCCCGACTGGAGCCAGTTCATCGAGATCTACGACAGCGCGATCCAAACCCGCCAACGTCGGCAATGGACAGCCGCAGCGTCGGCCTGAGCAGGACGTGCGATTCCGGTACGAGACCATGTAGGTGAGCTACGTGGCGGGCGTACCGTCGATGAGTGGCCGCTGGGCGTTCTGTGGTGCGCCGGCGGGGGACGCCGGCGCCGATGCTGGCCACCCTCGGTCCGCCGCCCAGTGGTGACCGTTGGGCAGTCGAGTGGAAAATGGATGGGCAACGCGCCAACCTCATTGTCGATCGCGGCGATGTCGTCACGTTCTCCCGCAATGGTGCCGACCGTTTCCAAGCACATCCGAGACGTGTCGCATGCGACGAAAGACCGCACCATGAGCACCCCTAGAGAACGTGTCGCTGACCTTCCCGGAGATGGCTTTGGTGAGTCAGGCCGTGGGCGGCAGGGCGGTGGTGCTCGATGGGGAAATCGTGGCTCTCGATGCGCAGGGCCGGCCGTCGTTCACGCGGCTGCAGCGACGATGGCCACAGAACCGGCGGCCTCGGGCTGATCTACTCCGCTCAGTTCCCGTCAAGCTCCTAGCATTTGACGTTCTCGCGGTCGACGGCCGGGATCTCACGGACGAGCCGTACGTCAAGCGCCGTGAGGTCCTGGAGTCGCTGATCGTGGAGGAGTCCGCGGTGGTGACGGTGCCCAAGGCGTTCTTCGGTGTGCCCGCCGCGGACGTGTTGGAGGTAGCTGCTCAGCACCACATGGAGGGCATCGTGTCCAAGCGGGTGGACTCCCCGTATCGGGAGGGCCGCTCGCCGTGGTGGGTGAAGAGCCCAGTGCGACAGAGTGCCGAACTCGCAGTGGTGGCGTTCGCAGGTCCGCCGGGGCGGGTGGCGGCGCTGCTGCTGGCCGGGCACCGCGACGACGGTGCATTGGAGCTGGCCGGCCAGGGCGGCACGGGGTTCAGCGCGATGATGCGCCGACATCTGTTCGAGGTACTCAACCCCCTTGTGCGCAAGGTGCCCCCAGTGGTGAATCCGCCTGCGGGTGAACATGGTTGGCGGTGGGTAGAGCCTCGGCACGTGGGGGAGGTCGCGTTCCGCGAGTGGGCGCCGGGCCGGGGCCTCCGGCACGCCAGTTGGAAGGGCCTACGTGAGCAGGTCGACGTGCGCGCCACCCGGCTTCCCCCGGTGGTCTAGGAATCCGGCGGGACCGTGCTGCCAGTCAGCCGCCCCTGCCACCGACCGCGGTATCGGCGGCTTTTCTAACCGCGGCCGGCAGGGGAGCGCAGAACGACTGTGGACGACATCTCGCCGATACCGGCGGCGAAAGTCAGCAGCGGCAGCTGCGCTCCGGCGATTTGAGTCAATAGAGCTGTGCCCTCTTCTGTGGCGACCGTGGGATGCCCATCCGGGTGGGAGGGTTCCATGACCTCGATGAGGTGGTAGTTCGCCTTGCTGACGGCCGTGCGAACGGGGTCACGACCCACGACCAGGACGGGTGTTCTTGTCGCCCACGCGATGACGGCGGGTAGTTCGGGACTGATGTCCGCGTTGTGCAGGAGCATCGTTGCGTCCGAAAGCTGTTGGGGGAAAACGATGGACGGTCCTTCGTAGATCGTCCGCGATGGTGTGACGGACCTGTCCAGCTCGATGGTGATGGATTCGGTGCGTGCGGCGCTGAGTCCGGACAACAGGCGTGCTGCGATGTCGAAGGTCGGCTCGAACCTCGGGGGCCCATCGGGCAACCACTCCTGCCATGACGGGCTGAATGCCGGCGCCTCCGGCGGGACCAGAAACTTGTCGACGGTGAGGAGTTCGGTGCGCACGCTGGGACAACCCGGCGGTTTGCGCGGCTGAGATGCCAGGAAGAGCAGGGTCCAGGCGACCATGTAGCTGTGCGTGCCTTCGGGGATGGTTGCGTGGATTCCGTGGACCGCGCGTACCAAGGCCGACGCTTCGTCGCTGTTGGTCAGAAACGGGAGGGGGTCTATTGCCACCCGATCGGCGCCGTTGTGAAGGACGCCGGCTGCAATCGCGGTGCGGCCGGGCGATACCGCCTTCCATTCCGAAACCAACTGAGCCACCGTTGGGCCCGTGGATGTGTGCGATGAGTTTCTCCACTTCGGCCACTCATGGGTGGCATGCATTTCGGCCCGTTGCGCTGGCAAGTCGAAGACCTCGGTGTCGATGACGGCGATGCCGGGCCAGGCCGTGATGACGGGGATCAATTGCTCGGGGGCGACGGTCGTTCTCAGACGCTGCGGGACGTCGATGGGCCGGCCCGTGCTGGCGTCGTGTCCGAGGGTGCCTTCGTAGGGGCGAAACGGCAGGGCGGCAGCGTCGGTCGATCCGAGGATGCTCGCGGCGGTGCCGGAGGCCCAGCCGAATGCGGTGTCGTACTGGGCGAGAACGGAATCCTTCACGTCGAGGTCGGTGCCACGCTCGATCTTGGTCTGCATTTGCCGGTACGGGCCGCCCAGATCGGCTATCTCGCCCTGGTTGCGCGACCCACGTTCCCGCCGCACCGCCAGTCCGAACGCCACAGTGTTCTTCATTAACCCGTTCTACCATCGACTACCATAAAATACCCATCATTACCATACGAATTGGCACGTAGACCGTCGATGCGGTGGCGCTAATCTCTGCCGCCACGCATTAGGTTGCGGCGCGGTGGCCAGCGGCGATGACGAGGCCGTGGGGCTGCCGCGACCACGTTGATCTCACCCAGCCACCGCGTCTAGTTGTTGTGACCTGAGACGTTGTTGTCAGGCGGCGAGCCGGCTGATGGGTGGTTTTCCACCGAGGGCGGAGTGGCCTCGTTGAGTGTTGTACCGGCGGAGGAATCGGTCAAGGCCTCGGGTGCGCAGGCTGTTGGACGCCCAGGCCCGAGCGTAGGCCCATTCGTTGAGCAGGGTCCGGTTGAAGCGTTCTGCTTTGCCGTTGGTCCAGGGGCAGCCGGGTCTGATGAATCGGCGTTTGAGCTGCCAGGCGGTGCACACCCAACCCCAGTTCGTGCCGCGCCGGTAGACCATCGCGTTGTCGGTGAGTAGACGCCGCACGCGCACACCGTGGCCGGCGAACCAGGCCAATGCTCGGTGCAAGAATTCAGCGCAGGTCAGGTCCTTCTCGTCGGGCAGTACTTCGCTGTAGGCCAACCGGGTGTGGTCATCGATGGCGGTGTGGACGTAGTCGTAACCGATCCTGATCTTCTTGTGCCGGTTGGCAACTGAGACCGCGGTATCGCGGCCGTGCAGCCGCCACCCCCCACCGGTGGGTATACGGCCGAGCTTCTTGACGTCAACATGAACCATGGACCCGGGTGCGCGGTGTTCGTAGCGGTTGGCGCTGCGCCGCGATGAGCGCACCGACTCGCCGGTGATCGGGTCTATCGCCGACAGGTGCGGCACCTGGTGGCGGGCCAGGATCCGTCCGACGGTGGAGGGGTTCAAACCCAGTTCGGCGGCGAGCACCACCGCGCCCCGCTTGCGGCGTCGCCGGGCGGTTAGCACTTTCAGTTCAATCCGCGTGTTGGTGCGCTGTGGCATTCGGATCGGCCGCGAGCTGCGGTCGGCCAACGCCGCATCGCCGCCTTCGTCATATCGGCGCAGCCACTTGTACACCGTTGACCGTGAAACCCCCAGCTGTTCGGCGACGTGCGCGGGCGGCCAGCCAGCAGCGACACGCTCGACGATCAGTCGACGAGCGAACAGGTTGGTACGGGCGTTAGCGTGAGACACGAGGACCTCCTACGGGTGAATGCCAGACACATCCACTCCGTCAGGAGGTCCTCCCCATTTCAAGCAGGCACGCCGTCAACAACCTGCCGGGTCACGACATCTAGTCGTCAATTCCGGCGCCAAGTGTGTGCTCGGGACTGTCGAGTTCCGGGCCAGGTGTGCGCCATCCCAGTGCGAGGTGGCGGCGATGCGCTGCGCGCGCGGCGCGCGCGGCGCCGTCGTACTGGGTGAGGACGTGCCGCCACGGTTCGCTGAGATGCGTGCGGCCGAGGCTGTCTGCGAGGGCAACTGCCGGCACCGGCTCCAGCAGTGGGTCTGTGGGCTCGGTGGGGGCGTCGGTGAGGATGGTCTGCCAGGGCAGGGACCGAGAGAGAAGCCGTACCGCCGGCGCACTGGGTCCGCGGGTGGTGTGGGTGTCCAAGAGGATCACGCGGGCTTCCGCGGCCGCGGCGTGGCGTGCGATGTCGACGAGTTGGCCGGGGTCGGCGGCCGCGGGGTCGTCGATGATCACTATGGCTCCCGGCGGCAATGCCCACTGGTGGTTAGCGACTTGCTGATGAGCATGGCTGACCGTGGTGATGGTGTCGGCGAGCTCGGCGTCGCGGGCCGAGGCCGTCGCGGAGCCGGCGGCCGAGAGCCAGAGCACCTTGCGGTTGGCGGCGTTGGCCGTGCTGCGCAGGGTGTAGAGCGCCGCGGCGGTGTCGTGGTCGGTGACGTCGGCGCGGGTGACGCTGAGCCGATACGGCTGTGCCGCCAAGGCTTTGAGCTGGTCGGCGGTGAAGGGATCGTGTGCGGCCAGGGCGGCCGCAGGAATGTCCAGAGGCGTGCCGGTCAGGTCGACGCCGCCCGCCACCTGCAGGAGCGTCACCTCCGCGCGCGCCGAGTCCAGCAGCTGCTCCAGCGTCTCGGAGGACGCGGTTTGGGCGGCGGCGAAGGCGGTGGCGACGTCGCGCTCAGCGCGTCCGAGTTCACGGCGCAGTTCCTGGCGGCGCTCACGCAGCTGCGCACGGGCCGCCAAGTCCTCGCGCTCGGCCTCGCCGCGCGTGGCCTGAATGTCGTACTCGGTGACGATCTTGGCACCACCCGCGGCCGCGGTGCGCGCGGCCTGCGCATCGGCCAGGGCCTGCTGGAACTGCATCGCCGGCGGCTGATCCGGCAGCATTTCGGTGTAGAACGTGACGTCTTGACGGGCTGAGGCGAGGTCGAGTTCGTCGACGTCGGGGTCGGCCCGCAAAAGGTCGAGCCGGTGACGGGCGTGCTCGACCATGCGGAGCATGTCGTTGTAGGCGGCGTCGGCGTCGGCCCACTGCTCCATGACCGCGGCCAGGGCGAGGGCATACGGTCGATCGGCGTCGACCTGCTGGCGCATTTGGAGCAGCGCGTCGGCCAGTGCGCGCATGGCCGGACCGTTTCCGGCCCGAATGTCCGTGCTGAGGGATTTCAGATTTGCGCAGACATCACGGTATTCCTGCTGCAATTCATTGACCAATTCCATGGTGATGCCCAATTCCGGTGTGGGGCGGTTTGCTGTGAAGTCTTCGAATTGCAGTCCGTCGAATTCATCTGGCCCGTATTCGAGCCAGTCGTCGGAGGCCGTGGTGTCGAAGTAGTCGTCGAAGGGTGACGGTTCATCGACGTCGGGGTAGGGACTTTCCGGGTCGGGCGGGTACAGCGCTTCCTCGTCGGGGTGCGGCGGTGCCTCCTCGGGAGTGGGAAGGTCCGCCTCGTCGATGCCGAACCGCGCGTGCAGCCGGTGGGTGAAGGCATCGACGGTGTAGGTGATCAGCCGCGCGTAGTCGCCGGGGGGAATGGGGTGGTCGGCGTCGGCGGCGTCGGCGAGATGCTCGGCGGCGACGTGGAGGAGATCCCGCGGTGTCCACTTGCGCGGGTCAGCGGCGCTGATGGCGGCAACCAGCCCCGGCCAGGCCGGGTCGGAGGTGATGGTCTCGGTCAGCGTCGCCCCGAACACCGCGTCGACATCGACGATCCAGGCGGGCCGTAGGCGCGAATGCGTGGTGGCCAACGTGGCGGTCGGCGACAGTGCGCCCGCGATGCGCCACCACAGTGCTGCAGCGGGCAGCTCGTCTGGCAACGGGCCCTGACGCGCAGCGGTGGTGATGATCTGCCGCAGATCAGGAGCGGTGCGAGTGGCCTGGGCGAGTTGGGCGGCCAGCTGTGGCCAGTACGCATCCGAGCGCACGCGCGGGTCGATCGCGTCGAGGAGTTCGTTCCAGCGCGTCGTGTCGGCACTGCGCCGCCCGATGTCGGCCGCGGCGTAGCGCTGCAGGGTGGCTTGCACGTCGCGGGTCCGCACGGGGTACTGCCGCGCTCCGGTGAGACGCGTGTCGGCGTCGTCCACGCCCACCGCGGCGCGGAACACGGCGATTTCGGCGGTCAGCGCGGGATTCACGGTGATCAGGGGCCGCGCCCACGCGGGGGCGGTGCCATTGGTCCAGGCCCGCGCACGCTCACGGATCTGGTCGGCCAGGCCACCGACCAGTTGCTCACGCCGAGCCAGGTAGGCACCCCATTGGGGGTCGTCGGCCAGGGCCGGCGGGATGGCGGGAAGCCAGCGCAGCACGCCGATGCCCGCGGAGTGCGTGCCGGCGGGGTCGATGCGGTGATCGAGGACCGCGGCCGGGTCGGCGGCGTCGTCGACGCTGCCCTTGGCCAGCGCTTCGACCAGCAGCTCGCGGGGGTCGGCACCCCCGAGGGCCAGGACGGACAGGTTGCGGCGCAGCACCGGCCAGGCTTCACGCTCGCTGAGGCGGGGGATCACCTCGTCGGCGATGGCGTCCAACCGGTCGCGCGCACCGGCGCCCAGCTGGCTTTCCGCGGCCACGCCGAGGGCGTCGTAGAACATGTCGGCCGCGGCCTGCAGCCGCGTCGCGGGATCTTCTGCGCGGCGGGCTTCGGTGGTGGCCGACACCTGGGCACCGTCGCGGGCCAGCGTGCGGGTCAGGACATCGACGGCGGTGTCGGGGTGGGTGGCCTTGGGGGACAGCAACCGGTGCGGATCGCCTTCGGCGGTGGACAGGTACAGGTGGTTCTCGTCGGTCGCGCGGGTCATGGCCACGTAGAGGTGCTGGCGGGTCAGCGCGTCGGAGCCCACGATGTGGCAGGTGCCCGTGGTGTCGCGCCCACCGGCGGTCAGACCCTGAGCGGAGTCGATGGTCGCGGCGTAGCCGAGCGTGACGTGTTCGGCGATGTAGTCGGCGGGCAGCGTCACGATGCGTCCGCTGCGCAGGTGGCGGGCCTTCACGCCGCCGTCGCCGAGGACCTCGGTGATGGTGTAGCGGTAGCCGTTGCGCACGAAGTCGTTGCGCCCGATGCGAATCCAGCGAGCGTTCTTGCGGGTGCGGATGGTGTCTCCGACGCTGGCGTGCAACTGGTCGGCCAGCACGACCGTGGCCGCCCGTGCGGCCTCGGGATCGGCGGCCAATCGGTCGTCGCGGGCGCGCGCGTTGAGCGCGTTGATGACGTCGTTGGTGGGGGCGAGCAGGATGCTGTCTGCGCCGGCGGCGAGGTCGGCCCGCCACGCCTCGTACGCCATGTCGGCGGCGGTCTCGTCGGTGCCGACGTGCACGCGGTGGTGGTCGATGTAGAAGCCGATGCCCGCGGGGTCGGCGTCGTGCAGCGCGAGACCGGCCGCGGCTTCTGCCGGCGACTTGAACCGCACGACTTCACTGAGGGTCAGCGCGTCGGTGGCTTCGGCGATGTCACGCAGGACACCGCCGGCCGAAATGGAGGACAGCTGGCCGTCGTCACCGACCAGCCGCACGCTCGCGCCCTTGCGCAACGCGTCGGTGATCATCGCGTCCAGGCCCGCGGTAGCGGCCTTTCCGGCCTCGTCGACGACGATGAGCGTGTCCGGACCCACCTCGTCGAACCAGTCGGGAACGCCGAAGGCTGCGGCCTTGTCCGGGTCAGCGGAGAAGACGTACTTGTCGAGGGTGTCGGTGGTGGCTCCGAGGTCCTGCCCGAGCACGATCGCCGCGTCGGCGGTGGGTGCCAAACCGATGACGTGGCCGCCCGAACTGCGCCACGCGTGAGCCAGTGCGGCCATGGCGGTGGTCTTGCCCGTCCCGGCCGGCGCGAGCGCAAGTGCGACACGGCGCCCCGAGGTCGCCATCTCCGACACCAGTGCGGTCTGGCCGGGGTTGAGCGTGCGTCCCCGTGCCACCGAATCCGCAAGCGCCAACTCCACATCGGCGGGCGTGGCGGCGCGGCCGTCGCAGCGGTGCACCGCGTCTAGAATGCGGCGCTCAGCGGCGAGCGTTTCGCGGTTGGTGTAGAGCTGCACGCCGTGGCGGGAATAGACACTGGCACCGTCGCGGCGACGCAATGCGACAGGCTCGTCCAGCTCAGCATCGGCCACCCGCGCGTGCGGCACCGAGAAGCCCTCTCCAAGAGCGGTTTCGGTGAGACGTTCGACCAATGCGACATCGTGCCCCACCCCGTGGGTTCGCGCGACGCGCAGCGCCTCGGCGCGCACGTGATGCGGCTGCCAAGTGGACCGCGACTCGGACACGGTGGCGATCAGTTCGCCAGCACGCGACATGAGCCATTCCCGGTCGACGACGGGGGCGCTGCGGGCGCGGTCGGGACCGGCCAACACACCAGCCAACATGCGATGCACGCCATCGCGCCCCAAGGCCTCCACGGCCTGCGTGCGCCACACGTGGCGCTGCTCGGCCAGCGAGCGCGGTTCGTGCTTGGCTTCGCGCGATTCCAACGTCGCCTGCTGGGCCAGCGCGATGATCTCGGTGTTGGTGGGTTCGCGGCCGTGAGCGGCCTGAAACGCCTTGGCCAACTCGGCGGTACGCGCCTCGATCGCCACGCGCCGACTCGACCACCGCGCCATCAACTCCGCCGACATCCCATCGACTTCGCGGACCGGGCGTTTTCCCCGCCCACGGGACCGCTCGACGAAGCCCACCCCCAGGCGCTCGATCATGTGCGCTTCGAGCCGAGTGTTGTACAACTCCGAGGCCGCCACCGTCACCCGGTGCAGCGGCTGACCGTCCAGCGCGAGCCACCGGCGCACGCCGTTGGCGTCCACGTAGGAGACCTTGTTGGAGATCGCGACGTGGGTGTGCAGATCGGGATCACCGGCACGCGAATCGCGATGGGTGAACGCCGCGGCGATCAGCCCCTCGGTGTCTACCTGGGCGATACCCCCGGCGCCGGTACGGGTGAACGTGGCTTGATCCTGCAACCACTCCAGCACGTCGGCGACCGCGGCGTCATGGGCGGCCTCGATCCGATCGGCCACGGCAAGGGGGGCGATGGCCCACAACGCCGACACCGACTTCACCGGTGAGAACGTCAGGTCGTAGCCGGCGACGGCGGTGGTGGCCGCGCGCGTGTTGCGGGCGATGAATCCCGACAGCTCCCGGTCGTCGGCCGGTGGGCGGCCGTACTCCTCGGAGAACAGATCCAACGCCACACGGGTGCGGATCTGCGCGCGGATCTCGGGATCGATCGTGGCGTTCCAATGCACCCCGGTCTCGGCGTTGTGGTCGCGGAACGCGACCGCCAATCGACGCGCGAACTCCGGTTCCCCGTCGACCACGCGAAACTTCCGTCCGAGGCGCCCCGCGGCCCGTTCCGGGCCCGCACCGCGCCCGTTGACGTAGGTCGAGATGGCATCGGCGTTGGGGTGCAACCCCACCCCGTAGAGGTTGCGCATCTGCGATTCACTGACGCCCGACCCCTCATCGACCGTCCAAAGATCGTCGCGCGCTTGCGGACTCACTTCGCAACGCCCGGAGTCCGACAGCGCGGCCAGGCCGCGGCCCATCCACCGTCCCGGCGATTCGCCCTTGGCCGAGTAGTAGTCGGCCAGCGTGGACCGGCCCCGCTCGGTGCTGTCGGCGGCAGCGACCTGCCGCACCAGGTACAGGTATCCGTCCCCGGCTGTCAGCTTGTGCAGCGTCATCACCATGACGCGCACGCACGGGTCCGCATGCGCCGCACGCTACGAACAGCACGCCCGGCGAAGCCACCACCAAACCGGGGGTTCTTAGAAAACTCTTAGACGGGGGCTTCTCCTGAGTGCAAGAGGTGTGTGGTCTGTCGGTGGGCTGTAAACGGGGGGTGCGAGGAGGGTGGCTGGTGTCTGGTCCCAGTGAAGGTTGCGAAGTCTCGACTTAGGTTGCGAGTGACGTTGCGAATGTCTCGTTGTAGGTTGCG
>NZ_JBYTCM010000023.1:0-91840 GCF_058790275.1 Mycobacterium sp. FW102-FHT13B02 | reverse complement strand
AACACGGCACAATAACCACGACCACGTGGCCTACTTTTCACCGTCGCTTCTGGCCTACTTTTCGACCGTCGTCAACACGCTCTTGCGCAAGTGTCGATCGTTTTGCGTGATCGACCAGAAACCGGGTTCGGGATGGTTATCGTTTCTTAGCGGCAGCGAGGGGGCTGGGATGTGTATGCGCAGGACACCCAGCGCGATGGGACAGACGTCCGACAATGCGTCCGTGATGGCCGCCTTCGTCAATCTCTGAACCTCGGTCTGGTCCCCAAGGAAGGAGCGCAGGATGTCCAAGCGAGTTGTGTTGTGCTGCGACGGCACGTGGAACACCCCCGACCAGCTCAGCGGCGGCACATCTACACCAACCAATGTCACCAAACTCGCGCTGGCGATCGCTCCCAGCGACCCGGCAGGCTGCGAACAGCGCATCTTCTACCATCGCGGAGTCGGGACGAGCCGGTTCGAACGCATCCGCGGAGGCGCTTTCGGCTTTGGACTGGCCCGCAATGTCCGTGACACCTACCGCTTCCTAGTGGAGAACTACGACCCTGGCGACGAACTGTTCTTCTTCGGCTTCAGCCGCGGCGCTTTCACCGCACGCAGCACTGCCGGGTTCGTGCGCAACTGCGGGATCCTGCGGCGCGAGTACGAGGACAAAATTGACGAAGCCTATGGGTTTTACCGCAGTCGCAGCAGCGCCACCCATCCACGCAGCGTCGAGGCAACCCTCTTCAGAAGCTCCTACTCACACGAACCATCCATCCGCTTCATCGGGGTCTGGGATACCGTCGGCGCACTCGGCATCCCGCTGAGCGGGCTGCGCCTGGTCAACCTGTTCAACCGACGCTGGCAGTTCCACGACACCGCGCTGAGCAGCAAGGTCGACGCCGCGTTCCAGGCGCTGGCGATCGACGAAGAACGCAGGCCCTTCCGGCCCGCCATCTGGCAGCAGGCGCCGGACGCGCCGTCAGCCCAACGTGTCGAGCAGGTGTGGTTCGCCGGCGTGCACTGCGATATCGGCGGCGGCTACAACCCGCCGGGCCTCAGCGACATCACGCTGCCGTGGATGGTGCGGCGCGCACAGGAGTACGGCCTCTTCTTCGCCCCCGAAGCCTTCAGCTATCGGGAGTCCGCCGACGTCCCGCCACCGGACCCGACGGCCACCACAGCCGTCCGCACCTCGGTGCACCCGAACCCGCTGCAGCCGCCAGAGAACTCACGCACTCGCTTCTACCGGCTGATCCCCCCGTACATCCGTCCGATCGGCATCACTGACCCGGCCCGCGAATCCATCGCCTCCACTGCCATCGAACTTCATGAGCGCAGGCCGGCCTACGCACCAGAGAACCTCGTCGCTTACCTCGGCGGGCCACACAACACAGAAAGGCTCGACGAGCAGCTGGGGTGGTGAGCCTTGCGCCGCCGTTGCACTCAGCCGAGCAATGCCCCGATGGCGCTCTCCGGCAGATGAGCCAGTAGCGCGCGAGGGTCTTCGAAGACGTCAACCACTCCCGCAGCACGCAATTCATCGCTGCCCACGCCGCCACTCCGGACGCCGACGCACTGCACCGCCGCCCGCGCGCATGCCTCTGCATCCCAGACCGCATCCCCAACGAATACGGCGTGCGCCGGAGTGACACCGGCCTTGTCGAGTGCCACCTCGATGATGCCGGGCTCGGGCTTGGCCGTGTCGACGTCGGCGGCCGTGGTCACCGCCGACACCACGTCGTCACAGTCCAGGACCTGACGCGTCAGCGCAAGCTCGTCCTCGGGCGCTGATGTGGCCAGGACCACCTGCAGACCCAGGTCAGCCACCCGGTGTAAGAGTTCGCGCGCGCCCGGTAACGGCCGCATCAATCCAGCTGCCTGGCGGTAGTAGCGGCTGTGCAGTTCCTTGAGTCGCTCTGCGGTTTCGTCGGGCACATCGCCGCCCAGGTCACGGATCAATGACGCGCCGTCCATGCCGATGCAGCGGTGGACGCGCCATGCCTGTACCAACAACTCTTCGTCGGCGAACGCGCGCAGCCACGCATGCACGTGGAGATAATTCGTATCGACCAAAGTGCCGTCAACGTCGAACAGAACCGCTGGGTGTGCCATACCGCCGGGAGTACCCCCGATCGGTGCCACCTACGCCACCCCGAGACGACCGACGTTGACGGGCCTGATTACCGATTGACCGCGAATTATCTTGGTAGCCGAGCGGTTACCGCCAATCAGAAGCCACAGGGACACGTCGCGTGGTGGCCCCCAGGCTGCGCTGTGATGCGATCCGGCGCGGCGAACCGCCCCGCGCCGGGAACGGCGGTTGACTTAGCTCAGTCCAGAGGACTGAACGGCCGGCTGGGCCGGCTTCGCGGTTCCGCCGAGCCGGTTCACCACGTAGTCGGCGGCACGGTCAGTGAGCCCGCTCGCGATGTACGCGCCGTGGGCGCCCTGGTCGCTGCCGGTCGGCGAGCACACCGGGTCCTCGGGGATACACACGTCGTCGGTCTTGCCGATGTAGCGCGGGCCGACGGTAATGGGCGGCGCACCCGTGAAGATCATCTGTAGGAATCCGCTGGACGGTTTCCCGAACAGGACGACGGAAGCCACGTGGTCGGCCGCCGAAGGCGGCATCGGGCCGGTCAGCCCTGGCGGCAAAGTGAAGCCCTGCGGCACGTGGTCCTCGGTGATGTACGCGGCCACTGCTGCCCCTTGCGAGTAGCCACCGAGTACGACCTTGGTGTTCGGGCACGAGTTCGCTGTGGCCATGACCTTGTTTTTTGCGTCGATCACGCCGTCGGCGGCGGTCGCGAAATCAAGGGACGCAGGGTAATCGACGGCGTAGACGTCCACCGACTTTCCAGGCGTCTTGGCGCGGAGCGAGTCCACGAACGCCTGCCCGACGCCCCCGACACCTGCGGGCTCGAAAGTGCCTCGGGCAAACACCACCTGCACGTCCGGACACGCCTCTGCCGCCGCGTGCCCGGCCGTGGCTACGCCACCTGCGGTGACCGACACCGCCGCGACGACAGCCATCATCATCAATCGATCAGTACGAATCATCTGGACGCGCCCCCAACTCGACAACAAAGCGGCAGCGACGATGCCCCCGCAATCATCCACCTCATGTCTACCCCAATCGAATCAGTCGAAACACCGACGGTCCAGTGATCCACACCACCTACCGAGCTCGCGCAGCGAAATCGGCTGCCTCGAAGCGGAACTCACTGCGTCTGGGTGGGGATTCGCCTTGTACTTCTTGGACGCGGTGCAATGTCGGGTGCCAGCACGGCACCGGGCGCTGCGGCCATGGAAACTCGAAGCATGCGCGGCGCCGAACCTCTGCTGACTCCTATGCTCATCATCGTTTGTGCGGTGATGGCCCTCGCAGCCGCCGCGGTCAACCGCTTCGTGCTCAACGGATCAATGTGGGAGGCGCCGAGCGCCGCCGTGCGTGCGGCACTTCAGCTCGCGGCGGTGTCGACTGTGCTCGCAGTCGCCCTCCAGCGGCTGTGGTCGTCGATGCTGGTTCTTTTGGTGATGTTCATGGTGGCCTCGATTACTGCCGCCCGTCGCAGTCAGGCACGTCATGGTGCCGGGTGGCTGCCCGTTGCCTTAGCCGCCGGCATGGTCATGGTGATCCCGCTACTGACGCTCAGCGGTGTCGTGCCGTTCACCGGTGTCGCCGTGGTGCCCGTGTTCGGCATCGTGCTCGGCGGAACGATGACCGCCTCGGCGGTGGCGGCGCGCCGTGCACTCGATGCGCTGAGCCAGCGCGCCGGTGAGGTTGAGGCGGCTCTTGGACTTGGCCTTTCGGAGCGCTTCTCGCGGATGCTGGTCATCGAGCGACCCCTTTCTGACGCCCTCCTGCCCAACCTCGACCAAACCCGGACCGCCGGGCTTGTCACCCTTCCCGGGGCATTCGTCGGCGTACTGCTGGCCACCGGCTCCGCCGCGCAGGCGGCGGCGGTCCAAGTCCTGGTCCTCGTCTCACTCTTACTCGCGCAGGTCTGCGGCGTTGCGGTCGTCGGGGAACTCGTGGCTCGAGGCAAGATCACGCGGCCGATGCTGTGACAGCGGCAGCTGTCCGGACGATGTCGCGCAACCATTTGTGTCGATGGTCGTTATTGAGCGCTCGATTCCAGATCATTCGGTAGGGCATGGCGGCGATTTCGGTGGGGGCTGGCAGTGCGTTCAGCGTCGGGTCATCGACCCACTGTGGGCTGAGTCGCGAAGGGAGCGTTGCGATCAGGTCCGACCCGGGCAACAGTCCGGGGGCCACCCAGTGGTACGGCACTATCACCGCAGCATCGCGGGGCCGGTCTATTCGCGCCAGCGGACGATCCACCGCACTTTGCAGGGAGTCGCCGGTATCGATGACGACATGCGGGTAACGCAAATAGTCGTCGAGACTGATGCGGGTTGCGCTGGACAGGGGGTGTTCGCGCGCCATCACGCAGCTGAATGGTTCGACGAAGATCAGTTCGGATTGCACGTCGGTGGGTAAGTTCCCGCCGTAGAGCCCGATATCGACTGCGCCACTGCGAATTTGCTCAAGGATGCCGTCAAGGCGCAAGTTGCGGAAATGGACGGAGGTGTTGGGCGACTCGGCCCGCACCTGCTGACAGATCTTCGGGCCGAAAAGTTGCGCGGCGTAGTCCGTGCCGGCGAGACTGACCGGCTGCGTGGCTTGACTTGGGTCGAAGTCGTTGGGCGACAACAGATGTTCGAGGAGCGGAACGACCGTGCTCAGCTGGTCGTAGATTTCTTCAGCCCGCGCCGAAAGCCGGAAACCGCTGGGATCGCGAACCAATAACGGATCGTCCAGTACCCGTCATTTTCATATGGGCCAGCAGCATCCAGCGTGTGGCGTAAGCCCGGGAGCGTATCGAACAGCCCGGTGACAGGGTCAACTATGGAGCTGTCGTGGTACTCCCAGCCCGCCTGATGCTCCTCGGAGCCATGATGGTGGTCGATCGTGTAGATCACGCCGCCGGTCATGCTGAGCTGCTACGCCCAGCATGACCGTCGACTTGCCGCAATGGGTGCCGATCTCGACACCGGTACCGGCACCGGCACCGGCACCGGCACCGAGATAGTGCATTGCCGTGTCGTACAAGACCCGACCTTCATCGGCCGGCATAAAGCCGGAGACTCGCTCAGCCAAGTCGAACAGGCGGGCAGCGTCCGGCGGCAAAACTGTTTCGGGCCTAATCATATCGGCCAACGTACCGCGACCAGCGACATGTGATGTAGCAATGTCGACCCGTAGGTCTAGGTCCACGTTGATGGATGGTCCATGGTTCCCCAGCAAGCACACGATCGGTGATCGTGCTGTCAGTGGCAATCGTGTTAGAAACGCACTGCTAGGTCTTGGGAGACTAGTCTGCGCACGCCCCAGAAGTAGGTCACTAGGGGCATGGTGCACCACAGAACGTTGATCAGGACGAACTTCACCCACATCTCCACTGGCGAGGACATGCTTCGGAGGTCGTTGGCGATCTCAACGCCGAAGTAGACCGCCGGCAGCGTGACCTCGACGATCATGCCTGCCATGATCAACGACAACTGGACACTGCTGAACCGCTTGCCATTTCGGAAAAACTGAACGAGCGCATAGGCTTCGAACAGCCCGACGAATAGCGCGATCCATTCCAGGCAGACGATCAGTGGATCGGCGTTGAGGTAGCGGGCGTCACCCCCGAGCAGGATGGCTGACCACATGTAGGTCCAGATTGATCCGTTCTCGACTCCTGCACGGATCTGGTCGAAGAGCAGCAGCCACGGCAGTTCCCAAATGAAGCGCGGGATCAGGGCGATGAACACCCACACGATCACCATGGCACCGAATCGTTCAGACCGTGTCCGTGTCCGCTGGTCGGCGAAGGCGATCCACGGCAGGACCAGCGCGGTCACGAAACAGCCGATGACGACAAGCACCATCGCGGTCGATGCAACGTCATGTGGGACACCGGCGTGAAATTCCAAGTACCAGAACACCGGGTGTATGGCGAAGAAAAACGCTAATACTCCGAACAACGATTTCTGCAGCGACGAGAATCCGCGGCTAGGCGATGCGCATCGGGTGCGATGGTGTCGGATTGTGTCTGTCATGAACGGGCCTCCACGTTGAGGGGACGGTAGACAATGCGAACCCGGCGCCGTGGACTGCCGCAGGCTTCGTGTGAGAAACCTTGTGACACTTGCAGGGGGCAACCGATCATCGTTTTATAGCAGCCGTAATGTTATAACATGTGTTAGGGTTTGTCTCCTTGAATAGGCACCGCTGCACGGCATCACTGATCGCCGTGGGGCGTGTGGGCTGCGTCGTGGACCGACCTACCTCGAAAGGGGCCCGAAGTGCGGATTTCGTTCGGTCGGCGAGCGAAGGTGCGATTGTCTGCGGTGGTCTTGGTGGCCGCTTTCGTGGCGACCATTGGCGTCACGTACCTGTCGTACCGCGGGGCCTTCACGCCCACCTTCACCGTGATCTTGACATCACCGCGAGCCGGCCTGGTGATGGACCGCGACGCCAAGGTGAAGTTCCTCGGTGTGCAGATCGGCAAGGTCTCCCAGATCTCGTACGACGGCGCGTCGGCTCAGCTGACCCTTGCCATCCGCTCGGACGAGTTGTCCAAACTGCCGTCCAACGTCACCGCTCGGATTGCCAGCAGCACGATCTTCGGTGCCAAGTCGGTCGAACTGATTCCGCCGGCGCAGCCGGCAAGAAGCCGACTCGCGCCGCAAGCGCATTTGCAGGCCGCCGACGTCAGCATCGAGGTCAACACCCTGTTTCAAACACTGGTCGACACCCTCGACAAGATCGATCCAGTTCAACTCAACACGACCTTGACTGCGCTCGGAAATGGCCTGCGCGGCAACGGCAAGCGCATCGGTGATGCCGTGGCGACCCTCGACCAATACCTAGGGACGATCAATCCGCACCTGCCGACGCTCGAAGACGACGTGCCGAAGGTGAGCACCGCCGGCGACATCTACAACTCGGCCGCCAACGATCTGGTATCCACCCTGGGCAACATCACGCCGATCAGCCACACCATCGCCGCCGAGCGCGACCAACTCAGCGCCACGTTGCTTGCGGCCACCGGACTGGCGGACGCCGGCGCCGATACCCTCACCCCTGCCGCGGCCGACCTGATCGCCGCCATCCAGCGACTGCGCGCTCCGTTGGACGTCATGAGCCAGTACTCACCCGAATACGGCTGCCTGATCACCTCATTGGCCAAGGCATACAAGAAATTCGGCCCTTACATCGGCGGCACTCAACCAGCCCTGTTCGTCAACGCCGGATTCATCCCCGGGTCACCGGCCTACACGTATCCAGAAAGCCTGCCACTGGTCAACGCCTCCGGAGGCCCCAACTGCCGCGGGCTGCCCGACCTTCCCACCAAACAGGGAGCCGGATCCTGGTATCGACCACCGTTCCTTGTGACGGACAACGCCTATGTTCCGTATCAGCCCAACACCGAGCTGCAGTTTGACGCCCCCTCGACACTGCAGTTCCTGTTCAACGGCGCCTACGCCGAACGAGACCGGTACTGATGACCGCGCAACGAACCGCACTGAAAGTCGGCATCTTCACCGCCGCCATGCTGATGGTGATGGCGGGCCTGATCGTCACCTTCGGCCAATTTCGATTCGGCTCCGCCAACACATTTCACGCCGAGTTCGTATCGGTGTCACGCCTCAAAACCGGTCAAGACGTGCGTATCGCTGGCATCGCCGTGGGCACGGTCGAAGACATCGCGATCGACGGCGACCACGCCACAGTCACATTCACCGTGGACAAGCGGCAACAGCTCTACAGCTCCACCCGCGCTGCGATCCGCTACCAGAACTTGACCGGTGACCGATACCTAGAAATCCTCGCGGGCCCGGGAGACCTGCGCAAGCTCCCTTCGGGAGGAACGATTCCGCGCAGCAACACCGAACCGGCGCTGGACCTCGACGCGCTGCTCGGTGGTCTGCGGCCCGTACTCAAAGGCCTGGACGGAGCCAAACTCAACCAAGTCAGTAACGCACTGATCGAACTGCTCCAGGGCAAGGGGGCGACGCTGTCGACCGTGCTGGCCAACACCGCCGACTTCACCCAGACCGTCACGAGCCACGATCAGCTCATCGAGCAGACCATCGACAATCTCACCTCTGTCCTGTCGGCCGCCGATCAGAAAAGCACCGAACTGAGCACCAGCGTCGACCAGCTTCAGCAGCTGATCACCACCCTCAATCACGGGCGCGACCCCATCGCAAACGCCTTGCAGCCGTTGGCGAATACCCAACGCGACCTCACCGACGTGCTCAGCACAGCCAGGCGCCCGTTCCGGGCCATCATCGACGCCTCCGGTCCACTGGCAACGGCACTTGATGACCGTCAGAAGGACGTCAACGCCACCATCGAACCGCTGGCTGAAGACTATCTGCGACTCAGTGCACTCGGCGCCTACGGCTCGTTCTTCAACATCTACTTCTGCTCGGTCAAGATCAAGATCAACGGCCCAGCCGGCAGCGACATTCTCCTCCCTGCGGTCAAACCACCAGCATCGGACCACGGAAGGTGCGACTTTGCCAAATGATCCTGGTAGCCGAGATCCGTTGCGCACTGGCGTTTTCGGCATCGCTATCGTCACGTGCTTGGTGCTGGTGTCCTTCGGTTACACCGGGCTGCCGTTCTGGCCTCAAGGGCGTCACTACACCGCCTACTTCGCCCATGCCGCCGGCATCTCGGACGGCAATCCGGTACAGGTCTACGGATACACCGTCGGACACGTGGATGCCATTGACCTCGACATCGCCGGGCAGGCAGCCAAGGTCGGTTTCACCGTGGACCGCAAAATCCGCGTCGGCGATCAATCCTTGGTTGCCATCAAGACTGACACAGTGCTCGGGCAACGCTCGATCGAGCTGACTCCGCGCGGCTCGGGGCTGATGACGCTGATTCCGCTGGCGCGCACCAGCACGCCCTACACACTCAACAACGCCTTACAAGACCTCGGGCACAACGTCGGCGAGCTCGACCAACCCAAATTCGTTGACGCGCTACGCACCTTGACCGCCGCCATGCGCGACGCCACACCCCAGGTCCACGCCGCTCTCGAAGGCATCACCGCCCTCGCCAGCAGCGTCAACGCGCGAGACGAGAAGGTACAACAGATGCTGCGCCATGCCGCGTCCCTGTCCCGAGTGGTAGCCGAACGCGCGGACCAAATCAACCAGCTGATTACCGATGGGAACACCCTATTCGCCGAACTGGCCAGCCGGCGCGACGCCATCGACCAACTCATCGCTGGCATTAAAGCCCTCGCTGACCAACTATCCGGCTTCGTCAGGGACAACGAACAATCCCTGGGGCCGGCCTTGGTCAAGCTGAACCTTGTTCTGGACAATCTCAACGAGCGGCGCGAACACATCTCCCAAGCGTTGACGCGGCTGCCTGCTTACGCCACCGCGCTGGGGGAAGTGGTCGGATCCGGTCCGGGCTTTCAAGCCAACGTCTTTGGTGTTCCGCCCCCAACACTCGGTGGCGTCTTGTTGGACTCCTATTTCCAACCCGGCAAGCTCCCCGCCAGCCTGGCCGACTTCTTGCGTGGATTCATCACCGACCGCACTATCGTAAGGCCGAAATCGCCGTGAGCAGACTCAACGCCGCCCTTCGCCGACGCCCTGCGGTGATCGCTCTGGTCGTCGTACTGCTCGGCTCTGCCGCCGGCGCGCTGGCGATGCAGTGGTCCAGGACCGCACCGCTGACCATCACCGGCTACTTCGCGTCAACGGTGGGCCTGTATCCCGGTGACGAGGTCGAAATCCTCGGCGTACCAGTAGGATCGGTCACCCATATCGAACCCGGGCCCGCACACGCCGTGGTGACATTCACCATCCGTGCCCGTGTTCCCGTGCCCGCCGACGTCGCCGCGGTGATCACGGCACCGAATCTGCTTTCGGCACGCACTCTCGAATTGGCACCCGTCTATACCACCGGCCCGAAACTGGCCGACCGCAGCACCATTCCTATCGCGCGCACCGCTGTTCCAGTCGAATGGGACGATGTCAAAGACCAACTGACCCAACTGGCGACGCAGCTGGGCCCGCAAAACGGCACCCTGCAAGGGCCACTGCGTGAAGCGATCGACCAGGCCGCGGACACCTTCGACAACAACGGCCTGTCGTTTCGCAACGCGGTGCGTGAACTGTCCCAAACCGCAGGGCGCCTCGGCGATTCGCGCTTCGATCTCGCCGGCACCATCAAAAACCTACGAGCGCTAGTCGACGCCTTGTCCGGCAGCAACGAACAGATCGTCCAGTTCACCGACCACGTCGCATCCCTGTCACAGGTATTCGCCGACAGCTCCACCGACCTCGCCCGGTCGCTGGACGCGCTCAACGCCGCCCTCGCTCAGGTCAAAACCTTTCTGACCAAGAACAATCCATCCATCAGCGGCCAAGTGACCAAGCTGACCGACTTCACCTCGCTACTTACGCAACACAGCCAAGACATCGAACAGGTACTACACGTCGCACCCAACGGGCTGGCGAACTTCTACAACATCTACAACCCCGCACAAGGCTCCATCGGCGCCATCTTGTCCCTGCCGAACTTCGCCAATCCCGTCCAGTTCCTGTGCGCCGGCGTTTTCGACGCCGCAGCGACACCCGACTACTACAAGCGCACCGAGATCTGTCGACAACGCATGGCACCCGTCCTGAAGAGGATCATGATGAACTTCCCACCTGTGCTGTTCCATCCGATCAACACCATCACCGCATACAAGGGCCAAATCACCTACGACACCCCGGCTACTGAAGCCAAGGCCCAAACTCCCGTATCGCAACTGCAGTGGCAGCCGCTGCCCGGACAGACCAGGCCGACCACGTCCCCGGCGACCGACCTCGCCAGCCTGCTCCTGCCGGACCCATCGGCACCTCCAGCTCCAGGTGGCGACATCGGCACAGATGCCCACGGCGGCCCGGCCATGCCCGCGGCACACGATCAGCCTTCCTCAACCACAGCGTCCGTACCGGGACCGCACCAATGAGCACCGCCGCGGCCCGCCGCCGCCCGGTGCGTCTGCTCGCGACGATCGGATCCACCGTCCTCGCGGTCAGCGGATGCGAATTCGGTGGGCTGAACTCGCTTGATATGCCGGGCACACTCGGCCACGACGCCGGATCATTCACCGTCACCGTCGAACTGCCCGATGTGTCCGCCCTCCCGCAGAATTCGCCCGTCCTCGTCGATGACGTCACCATCGGCAGCGTCTCCGGGCAACGCGTCGCGCAGCGCCCTGACGGCACGTTCTACGCCGCTCTGCAGCTATCGCTGAGTTCGGCGGTGCACCTGCCGGCCAATGCCACCGTCACTCTTGGTCAGACCTCGCTGCTCGGTTCGCAGCACGTCGAACTTGCCGCGCCATCGAGAGAGCCACCGGTGGGAGTGCTCAGCAACGGCGCCACCATACCGACGCAGCGGGCCGGCCGTTACCCCAGCACCGAGGAAGTCCTATCCACCTTGGGCGTGGTGGTCAACAAGGGCAATCTTGGTGCACTACAAGACATCACCGACGAGGCTTACGCCGCCGTCGCCGGTCATGCTGGACAATTCGCCAACCTGCTCCCACAACTGGGCACACTGACCGCCGCCGTGGACCGGCAAGGCAACAACATCGTGGACGCAATCGAATCGATCAACAGGGTGGCAGCGAAATTCGCCGCCAACGCGCCTACCGTGACCGCCGCATTGGCGGCACTGCCCGAAGCAACCCAAACCCTCAACGCCAACGCTGGGCGGATCATCGACACCTTTGCCGCGCTGAGGCGTTTCAGCGAGACCGCGTCACAGATCCTGGCCCGAACCAAAGCCGACATCACCGCCGACCTCACCAACTCCTACGCCGTGATCAAACCGCTAGCTGACCATGCGCAAGAACTCATTGACGCGCTACCCATCATCGTGACCTACCCCTTCCCGCAGACCGGCATCAAGCAAGCGGTGCGCGGGGACTACCTCAACGCGATCGCCACGCTGGACCTGACCCAACGGCGTCTGGGCGAGAACATCTTCACGACCTCGCCGCTGGACCCGAACATGAAGCACCTGGACGAAATCCTCAATGCCCCTGACTTTTTGATGGGCGAACAAGCCAACCTGTCCGGACAGGCCGCTGACCCTTTCGCCATACCTGCTGCGCCTGATCCCGCCACGGTTGGCACACGCTGATGCTCACCCGGCTCATTCGATGGCAATTGACCATTTTCGTCGTCGTTTCGATCTTCGCGGTCGGGGCGGTGGCCATCTTTTACCTGCGCGTGCCCGAGGCGCTGGGCATCGAACGCTACGACGTCACCGCGGACTTCGCCGCCAGCGGCGGACTGTATCCCAACGCCAACGTCACCTACCGCGGAACCACCGTCGGCCGCGTCACCTCGGTAGACCTGACCGACAAACTCAGCGTCGACGTGCACATGCGTCTGGACTCCGGTATGGCCATTCCGGCCAACGTCACCGCTTCGGCCAAGAGCGTGTCGGCGATCGGCGAACAATACGTCGATCTCATGCCCGCATCCGGCGGCCCGCTCGGCTCGGCGCTGCACGACGGATCGATCATTGACCGTTCCCACACCGCGCTGAGCGGCGACATTGCAGGACTGCTCCGGCAAGCCCAGGGTCTGGTCAACTCCCTGGACCAAAGCAAACTCAAGGACCTGCTGCGCGAAACTGCGGCCGCGTTCAACGGCGCCGGCCCCGACCTCGCCCGGCTCGTCAATACCGCCAGCGCTCTGCTCGATCAGCTCAGCGCCCACGGCGAGGACACCACGGTCCTGATCGACCGGATAGGCCCATTTCTTGACGCTCAGATCCGCAGCGGTGAGAACATCACCGCGCTAGCCGACCGGTTGGCCCGCTTCACCACCGATGTGCACACGGCCGACCCGCAACTGCGCTCATTGCTCGACATCGCGCCGGCAGCCGCAACTGCGGCCACACGCACATTCGACGGCATCCGGCCGTCGTTCCCGATGCTGGCGGCCAACCTCGCCAACTTCGGCCGCATCGGGGTCATCTACCACAAGTCGATCGAGCAGACACTGGTCGTCCTCCCCGCCGTGACCGCTGTGCTCATCAGCGCCGCCGAACAGCTCCCCGCCGATGAGGGCGTCAAAGTCGACTTCAAACTTGGGCTCGGTGACCCGCCGCCGTGCAACGTCGGCTTCATCCCGCCGACGCTCATCCGATCCCCGGGAGATCAGACTCTGCGCGACCTACCAACAGACCTTTACTGCAAAGTGCCGCAGAGTTCGTCGGCGGTGGTGCGCGGCGCCCGCAACTACCCTTGTCAAGAATTCCCCGGCAAACGCGCGCCCACCGTCGCGCTCTGCCGCGATCCCCAAGGTTACGTTCCGATCGGCAATCAAGCCTGGCGTGGACCGGCCGTACCCGAAGACACACCGATCACCGATCCGCGGAACATACTGCCCGCCAACAAATATCCGTACATTCCGCCCGGCGCCGACTACGACCCGGGTCCTCCCGTCACACACCTGCCACCCGGGGCGGCCCCGGGGCCTGGGCCCGCCGAGTACGCCCCCTACCCCTTGCCGGTACCCCCCGCCACACCCGGTCCTCCGCCCCCGCCACTGCCGTATGACCCTCCAGCAGACCAACGCGTTCCGCCGTACGGTCAACAACCACCCCAGCCCCAACAAGATCCGCACACCAACGCCCCCGCAAGCTGGCGGTCAGCCGGAGCCCCGAACTCAGCGGAGGACGCGTCGCCCATTTCAATGCGGCCTCAACTCGCCACGTACGACTCGGCTAACGGACTCTTCCAAGACCACAACGGAGACATCGGCGTATTCGTTGTCGACGACAGCAAACACCCATCCACCGAGAGTTGGGTCGACCTCATGCGCGCACCACGACAACCAACATGAATGCACTGCCACGACGCGCAGTCATCGCATTACGGCACCCGCATAGGATCGACACATACAGCCGCCACACAGGGACGCTGCTCCCCCCAACAGTTGGACAGACGGGATCGCACGCCAATGACAGCCGGACCGCAAAACCGCATCACACCACGGCAATCCCGACAGCGCAGCCAAGAACGTGCCGAACGCACCCGGGAGCTGGTCATTGAAGAAACCATCCGCTGCATCCGCGAAGAAGGATTTGCCGCAGCCAGCACCCGACACATCATCGAACGCGCCGGAGTGAGCACCGGGGTCGTCCAATACCACTTTGGCGATCGAGACGGACTGCTCACCGCCGTCGTCGACCACGCAATTACCTCGCTCGTCAGCTCGGTAAACGATCTCGCAGACGAAGTCGAAGGGATCGTCGACACCGACGAACGCATGAAAGCCCTCGCCGACGCCGCCTGGAACACCTTCCTCAACCCAGCCAGCATGACGGCCATGGAAATACTCATCGCCACCAGATCACTGCGATCAACCCTGGGAATAGAACAACTCGCCAAGCTTCAACCGGGAATCCAACGCATCGCACAACTTATCGGCACGCCCTCACCGCACGCCACCGCGATCGCAGACCTCCTGTGGGCCGCGCCCGTCGGCCTCATGGTCGGCCAAATGGTGACCGAGGTGCCCCTACCCACAGAACCGCAACGACAAGCCATGGCTCAACTGATGTCCGATCATCTGCGCGCCGCGCAAAAAAATGACGGCGCTTCGCGACGTAGTCGCACCGGCCGTCGGCGCTAACAGGGTAAAACCAACCAACTGCTGCGAAATGGCGTGTCGCGGGAATCGCTTCCAGCACACTGCGCATTGCTTGTGACGTGGCGCTTTGGGACAGCTCAGTCGTCGGCAAGGATGACTGAGACCATGGTTTCGAGGTGCGCGGCCATCGATCGCCGGCTCAAGGGTCCGGTTTTCATTTGCAGGAGAGCGCCCCAGAACACCGTCTCCAGGGTGGTGACAACTTCCGGCCAGGCGCCCGCGCCCAGTGCGGCCGTGACGCGGCGGTGCAATTCCTCGCTGATACGCGTTCGGATTTCGACGACGTTGTCGTCCTCCCCTAGCAGGGCCCGGGTGCACACGACTGCCAACTGAGCCTCGTCGTCGAAAATCTCGGTGATCATTCGCAGCTGTTCACTGACGCGGCAGGCCGCCGGAGTCGACGGGTCGACGTTCAAAGGAAGATGCCGCATGCGATCCAGGTAGAGGTTGGCGAAAACCGCGTCGATCGACGGAAAGTGTGCGCGCAGTGCTGTCTGGCTGATCCGCGCGCGCGTCGCCAGTTCCGGCACAGTAGGGGTGTCCGCAGCCCGCGAAGCCTGATCGACCAACGCGGTGGCGGCGCCCAACACGCGGCGGCGCGTCGAGACGCGCCGCCAGTCTGGATCCCGCAGCAAGGTGCCGGGCAGCCACGATACGCTGGACACTTGTCCAGGATATCGGACGGGTCCGGAGACAGCAACCGCAACGAGAAAAAGGTTATTCAGGCGAGCTTTTCACACCTACGCGGTGAGCAGCACCGGACGCCGCCGCCAATTTGACGTCTACGCGAAGTATCCAAACCAGACACTTGTCCAGTATTGTCGAGCTCGTTCACTGAATTGGCCTGGAGAGGTGCGACGTGGCATACGTCATCACGCAGAACTGTTGCAAGGACGCGAGCTGCATACCGGTGTGCCCGGTCGACTGCATCCGTCCGGCGCCCAGCGCCGCAGGATTTGACGCCACCGAGATGCTCTATATCGACCCGGACAGCTGCATCGACTGCGGCGCCTGCTTTGACGAATGCCCGGTCGACGCTATCTACTACGACGACGATCTGCCGGCACACCTGGAGCGCTTCAAGCAGCTCAGTGCCGACTATTTCGCCCTGCACCCGCTACAGGCCGACCCCACACCCGAAGCGGTGCGCCACCCGCCGGTTCCTCGGGGGGCGTTACGCGTCGCGATCGTCGGCGCCGGTCCGGCGGCCTGCTATGCCGCAGCAGAGCTGATCGGCACAGACGGCTTGGAAGTTGACATGTTCGAGCGGCTGCCCACACCATTCGGACTGATCCGAGCCGGCGTGGCGCCCGATCATCAGCGCACCAAATCGGTGGTGCGCCTGTTCGATTCGGTGCTTGCCAACGATCGTGTGAACTGTCACTTCAATGTTGAAGTCGGGTGGGATGTCAGCCACGACGAGCTCTTGGCCGCGCACCACGCGGTCATCTACGCCGCGGGCGCATCGGACGCCCGGTCGCTCGGGCTCCCCGGCGAGGACCTTGCCGGCAGCCACCCGGCCGCAGACTTCGTCGGCTGGTACAACGGCCACCCCGACCATGCGTCCCATGACTTCGATCTGGCGGGCCCGCGCGCAGTGGTGATCGGCAACGGCAACGTCGCCTTGGATGTCGCTCGCGTACTGACTATGTCTCCAATTGAGCTTGGCGGCACCGATATCGCGGAGCATGCGCTCGACGCCCTGCGCGCCAGCAACATCGACGAAGTCGTGATCCTGGCACGTCGCGGGCTCGCCGATGCCGCGTTCTCGGTCAGTGAGTTCCTGGCTCTGGGCCACCTGCCGGATGTGGACGTTGTCATTCAAGGCGACCCCATCGACGAGGACGCAGCAGTCGACTTCGATTCGGCCAACAAGATTGCCATCGCACGTGAGTACGCAGCGCGTCCCATCACCCCGGGACATAAACGGATCGTGTTCAGGTTCGGCGCCAGACCGGTTGAAATCGTTGGCTCCCAGCATGTTACGGCGCTAACCCTCGACGATGGCGAGGTCCTGGAGACGTCACTGCTCCTGCGATCGATCGGCTACCGCGGCACCCCGATCGACGGTGTGCCCTTCGACTCAGTGCAGGGCGTGGTGCCGAACAAGCAGGGCCGGGTTCTCGACGATTCAGGCATACCGATACGCGGCGTGTATGTCACTGGATGGATCAAGCGCGGTCCGCGCGGCGTCATCGGTAGCAACCGCGTATGTGCAGCGGAGACAGTGGCGGCGCTGTGGGAGGACTTCGACGCCGGCAAGCTGGGTAGAGATGTCTTGCAAGGGGGCGTGTTAGGCAATCTGCTGGCCGAGCGCGGTGTCGTCCGACTCGATTGGGACGGCTGGCGGGCCATAGACGAATCAGAGTGCGAGCGGGGGCAAGCAGCCGGACGCCCGTTCGAAGCTGGTGTCGCGCCACGACCTGATCGCCGCCGCACTGGCCCACGAATGAGCTCGACGAACCAGGCCGCACGCACGTCGCTGGTGGACGTGCGTGCGGCTCGGCCGATCTAACCGAAACCGCTCGAGGATGCCGAGGCCTACGAGTACGCGACGTCGAGTCGCTTGACGCCGTTGATCCAGCCCGAGCGCAACCGTTCGGGCTGGCCGAGCTTGGCGATGTTGGGAATCTGGTTGGCGATCTCGTCGAAGATGAGCTTGATTTCCATCCGGGCAAGATTCGCACCGATGCAGTAATGCGCGCCGTTTCCCCCAAATGCCAAGTGCGGATTGGGGTTACGGAGAATGTTGAACTCGAACGGTTTGTCGAAGACGTCCTCGTCGAAGTTGGCCGAGCTGTAGAACAAGCCCACCCGCTGACCGGCCTTGATGTGTGCGCCGCCGAGTTCGACGTCAGCGTTGGCCGTGCGCTGGAAGCAGTGCACCGGCGTCGCCCACCGGATGATCTCGTCAACGGCCGTTTCGGGGCGCTGTTGTTTGAAAAGCTCCCATTGCTCCGGATGCTCGAAGAAGGCATTGATGCCGTGCGTCATCGCATTTCTCGTGGTTTCGTTGCCGGCCACGGCAAGCAAGATGACGAAGAACGCGAACTCAACTTCGCCCAATGCCTCGCCGTCGACGTCGGCTTCGATCAGGCGCGTGACAATGTCGTCGGCCGGGCACCGACGACGGTCCTCAGCCATGCTGTACGCGTAACCCATGATCTCGGCGTTGGCCGCGGTCGGATCGCCGGCGAATTCCGGGTCGTCGGTGTTCATGATCGCGTTGGTCCAGTCGAACAGCTTCTCGCGGTCGTCTTCGGGCACCCCGATCAGATCCGCAATGGCCAACAGCGGCAGCTTCATTGCGATGTCGTGGACGAAATCACCGGTGTCCTTCGCCGCGGCCTCGGCGACTATGTCGTGCGCGGCGGCGGCGAGCTTGCTTTCCAGGGTCACGATGGCGCGCGGAGTGAACAGCCGTGAGACCAACTTGCGCAGCCGCGTGTGCTCGGGTGCATCGTGATTGATCAACAGCGCTTTGGTGAGTTCGAGTTGATCGGCCGTCACACCATCGGGCAACCGCATCACCGCTCCGTTGCGGTTGGTTGACCACAGGTCACCGTCGCGGGAGATCGCCTTGATGTGTTCATGCCGGCTCACCACCCAGTAGCCGCCATCGTCAAAAATCGAATCAGCCTGCTCATTCCACCAGACCGGAGCCGTCTGCCGAAGATGCGCGAACTCGTTGATCGGAATCCCCTTCAACAGCACCTCGGGATCAGTGAAGTCGAAGCCGGATCCGAACGGACACACTGCACTCGCCACCGTGGGCCTCCCCGTTTGCACTTTCCAGCGATCATACAATCGCTTGTCAACTGTATGACCAGTTTGGCGCAGGATTCGATACCGTTCAGCCACCCGATGGCAAACGCAGGACGGAGGCCGAATGCGAACCCGCGGCTGGGGTGGAAATGTGCCCGCCACCGACGACGAGGCGGTGGCGCGCATCCTTTTGGCGACCCGCCAAACCATCGATGAACTCGGAGAGGCCACCAACATCACGGCGGTGTCGCGCCGGCTCGGAGTAACCCGCCAGACCATCTACCACTATTTCGCAAGCAATGACGAGCTCATCTCGGCAACCGCGGCAGAGGCGTCGACATCGTTCATCGATGAGTTGCTGGGCGCCGTCGCGGGTATCAGCGACCCGGCCGAGGCAATCGTGGAGGGTGTCGCCGTCGCCGTGGAACGACTGCCGAACGACCCGTACGTGGGTCTCCTACTCAAGGAGCACCGCAGTTCGGCGTTCGCCGAGATCGTCTCGCTGGCGAATCCGACCGCCGCTCTCACGGCGCGCTCCATGTTCGAACGACTCGACGTCGACTGGTCGGTGTTCGAGCCAGCCGCTGTCGACGACATCATCCACATCGTTCTGCGAACCATGCAATCGCTCATCCTGTCCCCGCCGAATTCGCCGGGGACCGAACTCCGGCGGTTACTCAACGTGTGGATTGCACCAGCTGTCAACGCCCTTCGCCGCCAACCGTCTAGAAGGCGCAGGTTGAACGCCAGCCAGCGCCGAAGTAGCTCGGTCGTGGAGACGTAGCCCAGCCAGGAGGCAACCGAACTTCTCGCTAGCGGCTCCGACTACCGAGACAAAAGCAAAGCCGCCGGCGGTCAGGAGCAGCAACAGCCAGATTACTTAGCAGACCTTTGCATTTACGATGGCTGATCCTAGAACGGTAGGGTGGTACACGAATTGCAAACTGCCACAACAGTGCTGGTCAGTGGTCCGACCCTAGACTCCGTCCCGTCAACAGCGGCAATATATGACAAGCTGGAAGGCAATTCGACACGGAGAATTGCAAACTACACGGCCCACTTTCAACATATAGCGCACCCCGGGGCTTGTGGCAAGACCCCCCTCATGCTTCAGAATCGCTGGGCTGCAACGTAACTGCAGCTGGATCGTCTTGAGGGGGACATATGACGGATACCGACGTGATCATCGTGGGCGCGGGGCCGACGGGCCTGACGCTCGCCACCGAACTCTGTTTGGTCGGCATCAAACCGCTTGTACTGGAACGGCTCACCGACATCCGTGAGGTCGCCAAAGCCGGCGGCATCGGCGGTCAGATCCTCAACCTGTTGCGCTACCGAGAACTCGGGGACCTGCTCGTCAGAGCGGCCGGGGAACCCGTCACCGCCAAGCTTCCGTTCGGCGGCATTCATGTCGATCTCACCCAGCTGGACGACTCGCCGATGCAGATACAACGGCTACCCCAGCCGCAGCTGGAAGCACTCCTGCAGAACTACGCACAAAACCTCGGCGTCGAGGTCCGGCGCGGTCACGAGGTGACGCGCCTGCAGCAGGACGCCGACGCGGTGTACCTCGACGTCCGCGGCCCGGGTGGCCCGTACCGCATCAGCGCGCAGTACGTCGTGGGCTGCGACGGGGTGCGCAGCCGGGTCCGGGAACTGGCCGGCATCGGTTTCCCGGGCATGGTCTATCCCGAGATCCACCGCATGGCCACCACCACCATGCCGCCCGGGATCACCATCCGCGATGACGGCGACTTCGAAGTTCCCGGCTACGGCCGCCTGGCCTGGGGCTACAGCCAGTTCGAGGGCGGTATCTTCGCCATCGCCTCGTCCGAACCCGGACACCTGGGGATGTACACCAGCGAGGCGCCCGATCACGACTACGACGATGACGACCCGATGACCCTGGATGAATTCCGGGACAGCGTCCGGCGCGTGCTCGGCGTCGATTTCCCGCTCGGCGCGCCAAAACGGTTGACCCGCTTCACCTATGCGGCCCGGCATACCGAGCGCTACCTGGCCGGCCGCGTACTGTTGGCCGGCGACGCCGCACATCAGATTCCGACCGGCGGCGTGGCGGTCTCGGCCGGGATGCTCGACGGGGTGAACCTCGCCTGGAAGCTGGCCGCCACGATCGGAGGCTGGGCACCGCCGGGGCTGCTCGACACGTATCACTCGGAACGCCACCTCGCCGGCGAGCGCCTGCTGCTGCATTCTCAGGCCCAGGTGTCGTTGCGCCGGGGACACGACCCGGCCGATGAGGCACTACGAAAAGTGTTCAGCGAATTGGTCTCTGATGCACCGGCGCTCGCGCGCGTCGGCGCGATGATCGCCGCCTCCGACGTCCGGTACCCGATGCCCGGCCGTCAGCACACCCTGACGGGCACCTTTGCGTCGGACCTACCCGACGCCGCCGTGACAGCCCTGCGCGCGGCCCGCCCCGTCTTCATCGGGCCATCCGCGTTGTGCGAAATGGCCGAGCCGTGGGCCGATCGGGTCGACATCCTCAATGACCGCGGCCTCGATTACGCCGATGAGCCCCTGCTGATCCGTCCGGACGCGCACATCGCGTGGGCCGGTGCCACCGATGCAGGGCTGCGGGAGGCGCTCGCGCTTTGGTTCGGCGATCCGCGATGAGTATTCGGCTCAGCCCCGGTCTATCCATCGACAGCTGCAATCTCCAGGAGGCACCATGACCGAGCAGACCGCCCTGCCACCGGTAGTCGACCAGGACACCTGGCGTACCGCCCTCGACGACCTGCGTAAGCGGGAGAAAGCCGCGACACGTGAACTCGACGCCATCGCGGCCCAGCGCCGCAGGCTGCCGATGGTGGAGATGCCCGACTACACGCTGATCGGCGCCGACGGTCCGATTCGCCTGGCCGACATCTTCGACGGACGGTCGCAATTGATCGTCTACAACCACATGTGGACCGACGGCGCCGAGTGGCAGTGCCCAGGCTGCACGGGTTTCACGTCGCAGTTCACCCGGCTGGGCTTCCTGGAGAACTACGACGCCCGGTTCGTCGTCGTCACCAACGGACCCATCGAGGAAGCGCTGGTCTACAAGGACAAGGTCGGCAACACGATGGACTGGTACTCGTCGTCCGAGAGCAGTTTCGGGTCCGACGTCGACGCCGCGCCCGGTGAGGGTTTCGCCGTCAATGTGTTTCTGCGGCAAGGCGATACGGTGTACCGCACCTGGCACACCAACGGCCGCGGCTGCGAACAGCTGGGCCACAGTTTCGCACTGATCGACGTTCTGCCCTACGGCCGCCAGGAGCAGTGGCAGGATTCGCCCGAAGGCTGGCCGCAGTCGCCGACGTATTCCAAGTGGGCCGGCTCCCCTGACATCGCACGCCTCTACGGACCGAACGGACAGAACCGATGACCAGCAACTCGACGACCCAGGAACGCTTCGTCGCCACCCGCACCATCGCGGCGCCGCCCGCCGCGGTGTTCGCCGTGCTGGCCAACCCGGCACGGCACAAGGACACCGAGCCCGGCGACTGGGTCCGCGACGCCGTCGACTCCGCTCCGATCACCGGTGCCGGGCAGGTATTCGCCATGAACATGTACCTCGACCTGGCCGGCGGCGACTACGTCACGCACAACCTGGTGACCACGTTCGAGCAGGACAAGACCATCGGCTGGTCGACCGGCAGCTTGAATGAGTCAGGTGAGCACACACCCGGCGGTTGGTGGTGGCGCTACGACCTGGCCCCGAACGGTAACGGCACCGATGTGACCCTGACGTACGACTGGACCGATACACCGCAGTCCTTCCGCGATCAGATCGGCGGCATGCCGCCGTTCCCGATCGGGTTCATCGAGGAGTCGCTGGCCGCCCTCGACCGCGCCGTCACGGGCTAGCCGACCCGGACGCCGCCGGGGCACGACCGACCGATCACTCCAGCACCGCTGAGGCGGCGTCCTGGGCACCGCCAATCCACTATCAGTCGAACCGGTCGCGGTGGATAATGTGCCGATAACTCACCAACCGTGAGTAACCATTCGCCGGTGGAGTCCACCGGGAAGGCGGTCCACATGACGGCACCGATGGCACCCGGTTGGTACGACGATCCGCACGACCGGAACGCGTTGCGTTACTGGGACGGCCGGCAATGGACACCGCAGCAGCAGCGAAAGGCTGCGGTTCCGGCGCCGCCCCCGCCGCCGAACTACGGTCCCCCTCCCCCACCACCAAGCCCGGGCGGGCAGCCACCCGGCTACGGCACGCCACCCAGCTACGGCACGCCCCCGGCACCGCCCGGCTACGGTCAACCGCCTCCACCGCCAGGCTACGGTCAACCGCCTCCACCACCGGGGCAGCCGGGCCTCGGCGGCCAGATGGCAAGTGCCGGTTCACAAACGGCATCGCCAGGTATGGCAGCGGCCAAGAACTTCGCAGCGAACCTGTCGGCTCCGGGCTGGCTCATATACGGCGGGTGTCTGGCAGCCTTCATCGGAGTCTTCATGCCCTGGGTGACGGTGAGCGCCAACGTGATCATTCAGGTCTCGGCGAACGTCAGCCCATCCCAGCAGCCGGTATTGATGATCTTCCTGCTGGCAGTCATCGCCGTCACCGCAGGGCTGGCGTGGACGGTGCTTTCGGCAGGCCCCGCGGTACCCACTGGGCGACTCACCGGACTCGCCGCGAGCGCCGGCGCGCTCATCCTCGGCGTCCTGTTGGGAATCTACTGGTATTTCAGCGGTGCCTCGGAGATCAAGGATCAACTCGGCGGTTCTAGTGCCGACTTGTCGAGCATGGTCAGCGTGTCCTTGAACTTCGGGTTCATTCTGTACACCGCGGGCGTCGCTGTTGTCATCGCCGGCGTCGCCATGCTTTGGCGACAGCGCCCCAAGGTATCGTCGCCAATGCAACCGCCGTTCCCGCCACCGGTCCAGCCCTACTAGCTCGACGCTGCCGGTCCAGGGGCCCAGAATCACGGCACGATTTGCGCCAGGGCGTGTCCCGGGTATGCTTGTCCCATCGGCGGTACTTCGTCGCGTGGCTGAACAATGCCGTGCCGTCGCCGATTCGAAGAAGTTTGACCGATTCGCGGTCAAGGCAGGAGCGTCGCAATGACGCCGCGAGACCATCGCACAACCAAGACAAAACACATCTCACCCGAGCTGACCCCGAGATTGCGGTTGAAGCCCAAGGCTTCCTCCAACGGATTCGTGGATGGGGCGTGGTGGCCACACACCAGCAACCTCAGTGCGGAACTACCCGACCTCTTGGCCGTGCTATCGGGACGCCTCGGACAGATCGACCGAGTCCTGTACAACGTCGATGAGTGGTCGCAGACCCCGTCCAAGCTCGCCACCGGCGGACGACGGGTCCACCTCGACGGTTACCGGCGCCAGCCGGTCAAGACTGTCGAGGTGATCGGCTTCGACCGCGACAGGATCGTGCTGCTGGCGGTACCCGCCAACACGTATCCGGCCGAAGCTCGTTCCGCGCTCATGAATGCAGCGCGCCCCAACGACCGGTCGACAGCGGTGAACATCCTGCTGACGGCCCAGCACGCGGACTGATCGCCCGCAACATTTGTTCTGTACCCCAATGGATTTGGCTGCAGCAAATCGCAGTCATCATGAAAGAAAGTAGTTATCGCATGAGCGAAGGAACCGTGAAGTGGTTCAACAACGAAAAGGGCTTCGGCTTCATCGCCCCGGACGGCGGCGCGCCGGACGTTTTCGTTCACCACAGTGAAATCCAGGGCGGCGGCTTCCGCTCGCTGGAGGAAAACCAGCGGGTGAAGTTCGATGTCACCCAGGGTGCCAAAGGTCCGCAGGCCGTAGGCGTTACCGCCCTTTAAGCATCACGGAAACCCTTGGCGTGAAACGGCGTTATCCCGTTTCACGCCAAGGGTTTTCCCATAATCCTCTGCCGTCGAGCGGCGGTCAGGATCTCGTCGGCCGTCTCCAACATGGCGACATCGCCGCGGCGCGGCTCAACCGGTAGTCCGGCCGCACGTCGCAACACCATGCCTGCCAGCGGGCTGTTCGTCGCACTGGGCACGATAAGCAGATTCGCAGTGGCATCACACCCGCCAACGGTGATGATGTGTTGAGGTTTGGTGCGCCAGTCCCGCCAGTTGAGGCTCGGCGGATTATTCAGCGGCGACCAATTCAGTCGAACCTCAACAACTTTCCCCAATTGACCGTCCAATGCCGCGACCAACCCGGCTAGTTCATCGGCGAGTGCCGACGTGTACGGCCACCACGCACCGTCGATCCGGCGACCAAGATCGTAGGCCAGGCAGAGCCTGACGGGTCTTCCCGGGCGTGGCTTCTGCGTCAGATACGCCATCAGGTCATCCCCAACTGGGGGAGCGGGTTGGCGCGCCATCTCATGGAGAATCCTTACGTCGATGCCGCGACCACCCCGCGCCAGAACGGCGAGCGACAATCACACGACTCCACCACTGACGCTACGCCGTACGTGTGAATAGATCGCCCACCCGGCACGTCGGATACCCGTAGACTCTGTTGATGGCGCCGAAATGCCCCCGATGCAGCAGCACGGGCATGTATCCACTGACAAACATCAATCCGAAGCCAGCCGCAACCGGTGGTCGTCGGTGGGAGTGTGTCGACTGCGGAAAGAACGTCTTCCGCAGCGGCCCCGACGCCGATACGCCCGTGTCAGCGGAGGCCTGAACTCGTCACTCGCTGTACTCCGCCGTCCCGTCCTCGAGCACCAACCGGGCGTTGCTGCCGTCGGTCCCCGCGGCTTCGGTGCGGAATACCGCGTGTCCGGGCTCGGTGCGCCATACCGAGGTCGTCAACGTCTCGCCGGGGAACACCGGGGAGGTGAAGCGGGCGCCGACGGCCCTGATCTTGGACGCGTCGCCGCCACCGAGTTCGGCGACCAGTACGCGGCCGGCAACCCCGTAGGTGCACAGTCCGTGCAGGATCGGCTTCGGGAAACCGGCGAGGGTCTGCGCGAACCACGGGTCGCTGTGCAGCGGGTTGCGGTCGCCCGAGAGCCGGTAGATCAGCGGCTGGTCCTCGGTGGTCGCCAGCGCAACGATGGCATCGGCCGGGCGATCCGGAATCTCGGGCGCGGCCGCCCGCTCGCCTGGCTGCCCACCGAAACCACCTTCGCCGCGGATCACCGCCGTCGACCAGGATTCGGCGATCACGTTGCCGCTGTCGTCGGTGGCGGTGCCCTTGAACGTCAGGATGGCGTTCTTGCCCTCACCCTTGTCCTGGATGTCGACAACCTCGGAGCTGACATTGAACCGGCCCGCCGGCGGCAGCGGCGCATGCAGCCGAATCTGCTGACTACCGTGCAGTAACTTGCCGAAGTTGAAGCTGCCAACCTCACCGACGGCACCCCACGCCGGGCATGCGATGACCGCGTACGTGGGCAGTACCTGCTGGTCGATGCCGTGGCTGTTCTCGGTGGTGAACGCCAAATCCTTGGTGCCACAACCGACTCCGAGTGCATAGAGCAGGGTGTCGCGTTCGGTCCATTCGAAGGGCTGCGGTGCGGTCTTGGCTCCGATGGCGTTGGGGTTGATCGGCATACGGCGGTTCTCCCTTGGAAGTCGGTGTGACAAATTCGGACCCTACGCGGTATTGACCTTGGCCCGCGACAGGTTCACCATGACTCGCATGCGATATGTCGTTACCGGCGGTACCGGGTTTATTGGTCGCCGCGTCGTCAGCCAGATTTTGGCTCTGCACGATGAAGCCACCCGGTCCGATTTCGGCGCCGCCGAAGTGTTCGTTCTTGTTCGTCGGGGCTCGCTGGCACGATTCGAAGAACTGGCCGCGGAATGGGGTGACCGGGCAAAACCACTGGTCGGCGACCTCACGTCCGCGGGTCTGGGCTTGGCCGATCTGGCCGATCTGGGGCCGATTGATCACGTGGTGCACTGCGCCGCGATCTATGACATGACCGTCGACGCCGCCACGCAGCAGGCCGCGAACGTCGAGGGCACCCGCGCGGTCATCGAGTTGACCCGCAGCCTCGGCGCCACGCTGCACCACGTGTCGTCCATCGCGGTGGCGGGCAACTACCGCGGGATCTTCACCGAGGACGACTTCGACGTCTCGCAGGAGCTGCCGACGCCGTACCACCAGACCAAGTTCGAAGCCGAGCAACTGGTGCGCGCCACCCCTGGCCTGCGACACCGGATCTACCGGCCGGCTGTCGTGGTCGGCGACTCCCGGACCGGCGAGATGGACAAGGTCGACGGACCGTACTACTTCTTCGGGGTGCTGTCGCGACTGGCGGCGCTGCCGAAGTTCACGCCGATGATGGTTCCCGACACCGGCCGCACCAACATCGTGCCGGTGGACTATGTCGTTGAAGCGGTCGTCCATCTCATGCATGCCGACGGCCGGGACGGCCAGACGTTCCACTTGACGTCACCGAATCCCATCGGACTCAAGGACATCTACCGTGGCGTCGCACGCGAGGCCGGTCTGCCGCCGCTGCGCGGCACACTGCCGAAAGCCACCGCAGCCCCGGTACTCAAGGCCACGGGCCGGGCCAAGGTGCTGCGCAACATGGCGGCAACCCAGCTGGGCATCCCCGGCGAGGTCCTCGACGTCGTCGACCTGGCACCGTCGTTCGCGTCGGAGACCACCGTCGCGGCTCTGCAGGGCACCGGCATCGTCCTACCCGAATTCGCTTCGTACGCACCGAAACTGTGGCGTTACTGGGCCGAGCACCTGGACCCCGACCGGGCCCGGCGGGACGACCCGCGCGGTCCGCTCGTGGGTCGCAACGTGATCATCACGGGCGCCTCCAGCGGTATCGGACGGGCCTCGGCCATCGCCGTCGCCGAACGCGGTGGGAGGGTGTTCGCGTTGGCCCGCAGCGCCGACGCGCTCGATGAACTCGTCAACGAGATTCGCCAATTTGGCGGCGAGGCCTACGCTTTCACGTGCGACGTGGCCGACGGCGGGTCGGTGGAGCACACCGTCAAGGACATTCTGGGCCAGTTCGATCACGTCGATTATCTCGTGAACAACGCCGGCCGCTCGATCCGTCGTTCGGTGGTCAACTCAACCGACCGCTTCCACGACTACGAGCGCGTAATGGCTGTCAACTACTTCGGCGCGGTCCGGATGACGCTGGCGCTGCTGCCGCACTGGCGGGAACGCCGCTTCGGTCACGTCGTCAACGTGTCGAGCGCCGGGGTCCAGGCCAACAGCCCGAAGTACAGTGCCTATCTGCCGAGCAAGGCGGCACTGGACGCCTTTTCTGAAGTTGTTGGTACCGAGACGCTTTCGGACCACATCACGTTCACCAACATCCATATGCCGTTGGTCGAAACCCCGATGATCGCGCCGTCCAAGCGACTGAACCCCGTGCCGCCCATCACCCCGGAGCATGCCGCGGCGATGGTGGTACGTGGTCTGGTGGAGAAGCCGGCCCGGATCGATACTCCCATGGGAACGCTGGGCGATCTCGGAAATTACTTCACCCCCAAGCTGTCTCGCCGCATACTTCACCAGCTGTACCTGGGCTACCCGGATTCGGCAGCGGCCCGCGGTGTCACCGAAACTCCGCCGCCGGCTGACCGCCCACGCAGCCCGCGCCGGCCCAAACGGCCCAGCGCAGTCAGCAAGGTCCGGGTGCCCCGGCCGGTCAAGACCGCGGTGCGACTCATTCCGGGCGTGCATTGGTAGACACCGTGCACTGGTAGTCCGCACGCACAACGACACCTGGTCCCAGCCATGGCGCTCGGACCAGGTGTCGCAGTAACGAGGTCAGACCAATTCGTATGCCGGATCCCGGTGCAGGGACGAGTCGATACCCTCTTCCTCCTCTTCCGCCGAGATGCGCAGCCCCATCAGCTTCTTGATGACAAGTGCGATCACGAGGGCCACTGTGAACGAGTAGGCCAGGACCGATCCTGCCGCGACGGCCTGCTTGAGCAGCAGGTCCGCGCCACCGCCGTACAGGAGTCCGTTGACGCCGTTGGGCATTCCCGCGCTGGCGAAGAAGCCGATCAGCAGGGTGCCGACGATGCCGCCGACAAGGTGGACACCGACGACGTCGGTCGAGTCGTCGTAGCCGAACTTGTGCTTGAGGCCGATGGCGAACGGGCAGATCACGGCCGGGATGAAGCCGACGAAGATCGCCCCGACCGGGGTCACCGCACCGCAAGCCGGTGTGATGGCGACCAGGCCCGTGATCGCGCCCGAAGCCGCGCCGATACCGGTCACATGACCGTCCTTGAACTTCTCCACCAGGAGCCAGCCCAACGTCGCCGCACACGTCGCGACAAATGACGTCACCATGACGATCGCGGCCGGCTTACCGGCGGCCAGCGCAGAACCACCATTGAACGCGTACCAACCGGCCCACAGCAGACCGGCGCCGAGCAAGATGAGCGGCACGTTGTGGGGCTTACGTGACGACCAGGTTGCTGACCTGCCGAGCACCAGGGCGACTGCGAGGGCGGCCGCGCCCGCGTTGATGTGGACTGCCGTACCACCAGCGAAGTCGATGGCATGCAACTTGTTGGCGATCCAGCCGCCCTTCGCATCACTCGTAACGACCCCGTCGACCGCGAAAACCCAATGGGCGACCGGGAAGTAGACCAGTATCGCCCACCCCGTCGCGAAGGTCATCCAGGCCGCAAATTTCATCCGGTCGGCCGCGGCGCCCGAGACGATGGCCACGGTCAGCGCCGCGAAGAGCGCCTGGAACAGCGCGAACAAACTGACCGGCAGCCCGTTGATGGTGGTCATCGGGTCCAGGAGGTTCTTCATCCCCGCGAACTCGGTGAAGCTCCCGACGAATCCACCGTAGGAAGTACCGAATGTCATCGAGAAGCCGAACAACACCCACAGCACACCGACGACGGCCACGGCGCCGTACGTCATCATCATCATGTTGGTCGAACTCTTCACACTGACCATGCCGCCGTAGAACAACGCCAGTCCAGGGATCATGATGGTGAGCCCAATGATGCAGCACAGCATGAATGCTGTTGTTCCGGTATCCATTTCGCCTCCTCGCAGGTTCGTGGGCCCTTTCCGCGCCCGTCTCCCAGTAGTAGACATCGTATTCTTTGCGTAGACACTACGTTGGATGTAACAACCTCATGAACGGTCCCGTAACGCCGAAGTTACGTCGCCACCGTTGCGATGAACCCGTGCTCTGTGTCTACTATTGAGAAACATTGATTCCTAACAGTAGTCGGGAGTAGGCATGACGAAGCCCAATGCGCTAGCGGAACTGGCCGAGCAATCCGGAACCACATTCATCCTTGCGCTCTTCGTCGACCTCAACGGCAAGCCGTGCGCCAAGCTGGTACCAGTCGAAGCGGTCGATGAACTCGCCACCGCGGGGGTCGGATTCGCCGGGTATGCCGTCGGCGCCATCGGCCAGGAGCCGAAAGACCCGGATCTGATCGCCATACCCGACCCCACGTCTTTCACCCCGATTCCCTTCGTCAAAGAAGGTCTGGCTCTTGTCCATTGCGACCCACACGTGAACGGCGCACCGTGGCCGTTCGCTCCCCGCAACATCCTCAAAGCCATGGTGCAGCAGGCGGCCGACGCCGGATTCGAACCCTGGATCGGTGCCGAGGTCGAGTACTTCCTACTGAAGCGCGACGCCGGCGGTGCGCTGGTACCCGCGGACGACCAGGACACCGCAGCCCAACCGTGTTACGACGCCCGCAGCGTCACCCGGATGTACGACCACCTTTCGTCGATCAGCACCGCCATCAACGGGCTCGGCTGGGGAAACTATGCCAACGACCACGAGGACGGGTCCGGCCAGTTCGAGCAGAATTTCAATTACGCCGAGGCGCTCACGACTTGCGACCGCGTCATCACCCTGCGTTACCTGCTCAACGTGATGGCCGCCGAACGGGGCATGATCGCGACGTTCATGCCAAAGCCGTTCGCCGACAAGACCGGATCCGGACTGCACATGCATATCTCGCTCACCAGCGGCGGCGCCCCGGTGTTCCCCGCCGAACTGACCGAGGACGACCGCGGCCTCGCGATGTCCGCGACCGCCTATTCGTTCATCGCCGGCATCCTCGATCACGCCTGCGCGATGCAAGCGGTGATCGCACCAACGGTCAACTCCTACAAGCGAACCGGAGCCATCTCAACGGCATCCGGGGCGTCGTGGGCGCCTCGCTTTCCGACGTACGGAGGCAACGACCGTACTCACTATGTCCGGGTCCCGGACAGCAGCCGAGTCGAGCTGCGCGGGGGCGACGGCTCCGCCAACCCGTACCTGGCGGCAGCCGTTGCGCTCGCCGCCGGACTCGACGGCGTCAAGCGCACGGCCGATCCCGGCCCGCTGGGCACGGGACCAAAGCAGGAACAGCTCCCGGCGACGTTGCTTCATGCGATCGAACGGTTGGAGACCGACGAGGTGATGACCGGCGCCCTGGATGCCGCGATCCCACCGGGCTCCGACATCCCCAGTGTTGCCGCGTATTTCGCGCGCCTGAAGAAGACCGAATTCTGGGACTGGCACTCGGCCGTCGGCGCGTGGGAGCACGAGCGCTACCTCACCGCATTCTGAGCACAGCGATCAACCCCTGTCGGCCGGACCCGGCCGCGACGAGAAAGGAACTCGTACCACCATGTGCGGAATCGTCGGGTTGCATTTACGCAACCCCGAGTTGTACCCCCAGCTGGGCGAACTGCTGACCGGCATGCTGACCGCGATGGAGGCGCGTGGCGCCGACTCGGCAGGGATCGCCGTGTACGGCAACCCGCAGTGGTCACCGGTCGGGCAGAGCACCATCTCCCTGATCGAGGTCGGCGCGTCGCCCCAGGAGGTCAGCGACGCACTCGGTGGCCAGCTCAATACCGACGTCACGGTCATCGTCCGTGACGTGACCTACTTGGTGTCAGCACACACCACACCCGACGCGTTGCTCACCGCCGCCAAAGCGCGGTACCCGCACGTGCTCGTCGGCGGCTTCGGCACCGACGTGGCCGTGCTCAAAGGCGTCGGCACGCCCACCGCACTCGCCGAAAGTTGGGGACTGGCCAGCGCACACGGTTGGCAAGGCGTCGGTCATACCCGGATGGCCACCGAGTCGGCGGTCACCCCCAGCGGCGCACATCCGTACGCGGTGGGTGCGGATCAATGCCTGGTACACAACGGATCCTTTGCCAATCACGCCAGCATCCGCCGTGACCTACGGGCCGCCGGAGTGGAATTCGACTCCGAGAACGACACCGAGGTCGGCGCGCGCTTCGTCGCCCACGAGCTGGCCGCGGGATCCGACGTCGAACAGGCATTGACCGATCTGACAACGACGTTCGACGGCTTCTACACACTGCTGGTCTCCAACAGCGACAGCTTCGCGATCGTGCGCGACGCCATCGCGTGCAAGCCCGCCGTCATCGCCGAGACCTCCGACTGGGTTGCCGTCGCATCGGAGTTCCGCGCCCTCGCGCATCTACCCGGGGTTGCGGCTGCCCGAATCTGGGAGCCCGAGCCCGAAGTGGTCTATGCCTGGAGCCGAGAGGCGGTGCCCGCATGAGCAGCGCGCCAACAACGTTCGATCTGTCGGTCACGCCGCTGCGTGACATCAACACCGCCCTGCATGCCGACGCGATCGACGGCCAGTACGTCATCGTCAACCCTCAGGGCGCGCACAACGTGGCCGTCGGCGTCAACGCACCGGTGGAGATCACCATCAACGGCCACGTCGGCTACTACGCCGCCGGCATGAACCAGAAAGCCGAGATCACCGTCAACGGCAACGCCGGACAGGGCTTGGCGGAAAATATGATGAGCGGCGTCGTCCACGTCACCGGTGACGCGTCGCAGTCGGCGGGCGCCACCGGACGCGGCGGACTGCTCGTGATCGACGGCAATGCCGCGGCCCGGTGCGGAATCTCGTTGAAGGGCCTCGACATCGTGGTCGGTGGCTCGGTCGGCCACATGAGCGCTTTCATGGCTCAGCGCGGACGGATCGTCATCCGCGGCGACGCCGGCGATGCCCTCGGTGATTCGATCTACGAGGCGCGACTGTACGTCCGCGGAGACGTGAAATCCCTTGGCGCGGATTGCATCGAGAAACCCATGGAGGCCGAGCACCTCGAGGAACTCGCAGGTCTGCTCAAGGCCGCCGGCTACGACGACGACCCGGCCGCGTATCGGCGTTACGGCTCGGCACGCAATCTCTACCACTTCCAAGCCCATAACTCCTACTGATCGGGAGCAGCCCATGACCTTCTCGGCAGACGACCGTGCTCACCGCGGTCTGCGTGAGTCCGCGACCTTCGACCGTGCCACCATCGCTGCCATCCACCGAGCGGCAGACACCGGCATCTACGACATCCGCGGCTGGGGCGCCAAGCGCGCTCTCCCCCATTTCGACGACCTGCTGTTCCTCGGCGCATCCATGTCGCGCTACCCGCTCGAGGGGTATCGGGAAAAGTGCGGAACCGATGTGGTATTGGGGGCCCGGAACGCGAAATACCCGCTGCACCTGGATATTCCGGTCACCATCGCGGGCATGTCCTTCGGGGCGTTGTCCGGACGCGCCAAGGAGGCGCTCGGCCGCGGCGCTTCCGAGGCGGGGACCTCTACCACCACCGGCGACGGCGGTATGACCCCAGAGGAACGCGGGCACTCCAAACACCTTGTCTACCAATACCTCCCGAACCGATACGGGATGAATCCGGACGACCTGCGCCGCGCCGACGCCATCGAGGTGGTGCTCGGCCAGGGCGCCAAGCCTGGTGGCGGCGGAATGCTGTTGGGACAGAAGGTGTCCGAACGCGTCGCCGGCATGCGCGACCTGCCACAAGGTATCGACCAGCGATCAGCCTCGCGCCACCCGGACTGGACGGGCCCCGATGATCTGACCATCAAGATCAACGAACTCCGGGAGATCACCGACTGGGAGAAGCCGATCTACATCAAGGTCGGGGCGTCGCGCACTTACTACGACGTCAAGCTCGCGGTGCATGCCGGTGCCGACGTGGTGGTGGTCGACGGCATGCAGGGCGGCACCGCCGCCACCCAGGAGGTCTTCATCGAACACGTCGGCATCCCCACCCTGGCGGCCGTGCCCCAAGCGGTACAGGCGCTGCAGGAACTCGGCGTACATCGCAAGCCCGACGGGGTTCAACTGATCGTGTCCGGTGGTATCCGCACCGGCGCAGACGTGGCGAAAGCACTGGCACTGGGAGCGGATGCGGTCGCCATCGGCACCGCCGCATTGATCGCCCTCGGCGACAACCACCCCAAGTACGAGGACGCATATGCCCAACTCGGCTCGGCGGCAGGCTTTTTCGACGACTTCCAGGATGGCCGGGACCCGGCCGGCATCACCACCCAGGATCCCGTGCTGCAGCAGGCACTGGACCCCGTCGACGGCGGTCGCCGGGTAGCCAACTATCTACGAGTGCTGACCATGGAGGCACAGACCATCGCCCGGGCGTGCGGAAAGGCACATGTCGCACACCTGGAGCCCGAGGACCTGGTCGCAGTGTCCATCGAAGCAGCCGCCATGGCGCGAGTGCCGCTGGCCGGCACGTCGTGGATTCCGGGCCGGGGCGCGGCAGGTACGTTCTGATGACGGCAGTCGTTATCGGCGGCGGCCTGATCGGGCTGTCGATCGCGCAGTCGCTGACACGGCGCGGGCTAGCGGATGTCGTTGTCCTGGAACGTCATTCGCTCGCAAGCGGTGGCACCGGAAAGTCGTCGGGAATCGTGCGCGCTCACTATGGCGTGCCGTCGATCGCCGCAATGGCATGGCGCAGCCTGCCGGTGATCGAACAACTCGGAGACGCCGTCGGGTTCCGTCAGGTCGGCTACACCGTTCTCGTCGGCGCGGAGAACGTCGATGCCCTGACCGCGAATACCGTCATGCACCAGTCTCTGGGCGTCGAGGTCGAGTTGATCGACACCGACACCTTGCAGAAGCTATGGCCGATGCTGGAGACCTCGGACGTGGCCCTGGCCTCGTACGAGCCACGTGGCGGATTCGCCGACGCCACTCAGCTGGCACTGCACTTCGGGCAAGCGGCTCGGGCGGCCGGCGCCAAGGTCCGGCAGAACACCCCGGTCGCGCGGGTCCTGACGACCGGCGACAAGGTCACCGGCGTCGTGTTGGAGAACGGCGACACCATCGACGCCGATCTGGTGGTCGTGGCCAACGGCTGGTGGTCGGCAAAGTTGTTGGCCGACATGGGGATCAGTTTTCCGATCGAGGCATACCGATCGGAGCTACTGATCGTCGACGCCGGGACCCCGCTGCCCGACCTACCGGTGATCTCCGACCTCATCAGCCTGCAGTACTGCCGCGTCGAAGGCTCCGGCCAGTTCCTGGTCGGCAACAGCGATCACGCCGACTTCCAGAAGAAGTTCGTCGACCCGGACAACTACTCAAATGTCGCGGCGGAGACGTCGGTCCTCGCGTACGGCGAAAAGGTGATGCACCGTTTTCCCGGCTTCCCCGAGCCGGCGGTCACCCACACCTATGCGGGCGTGTACGACGTACCGCCGGACTGGAACCCGGTGATCGCGCCGGTCGGTGGGGTCGACGGGTTGATCCTGGCGGCCGGTTTCGCCGGCCACGGTTTCAAGATCAGTCCCGCGGTCGGAGAGCTGGTTGCAGACCTGGTCTTCGAAGGCGACAGCACGCACCCCGACATCCCGGCCGCGGATTTCCGGCTGGAACGGTTCGCCGAAGGTAAGCCACTGAACAGCCTGCACCCGTATGTCGGTGCGGGCGAGATGCGCTGACCACACCCCATTCCTGATCCACTTCCCGCGAAGGGTTTTCATGCCTGACACCGTCTCCTCTCTGCTGGCCGAGATTGCCGACACCGGCGTCGACAGCCAGCGCGGCGGCTACAGCCGGCCGGTCTATTCGACTGCCGAGCTCGACCTGCGTGCCTGGTTCATGGCGCACGCGGCCAAGCGCGGTCTCGATGTCGAGACGGACCGCAACGGGATCATCTGGGCGTGGGACGGCGGGGTCGGCGACAACGCGGTCGTCACCGGCAGCCACCTTGATTCGGTGCCTGGAGGCGGCGCGTATGACGGACCACTCGGGGTCGCCTCCGCATTGGTCGCGTTCGATCTGCTGGCCGCCCGCGGCGTCGGCGGTCGCCGGGCCATCGCGGTGTTCCCCGAGGAGGAAGGCTCCCGCTTCGGCGTCGCGTGCTTGGGCTCGCGGCTGCTGACCGGGGCGATCGATCCGGGCCGGGCCCTCTCGCTGACCGACAGCGGCGGCACCACCTTCGCCGAGGCAAGCCGTCGTGCCGGATTCGATCCGGCCCGGATGGGGCCGGACCCGGAAACGCTCTCGCGGATCGGAACATTCGTGGAGCTCCATGTCGAACAGGGCCGCGGTTTGGTGGACCTCGGCCGACCCGTCGCCGTCGCATCGTCGATCCTCGGTCACGGACGATGGCGCCTGTCCTTCACCGGTGAAGGCAACCACGCCGGCACCACACTGATGTCGGACCGCTCCGATCCCATGGTCGCCGCCGCCCGGCTGGTCCTCGCCGTCCAGGAACAAGCAAGTGCCATCAGCGGCGCGAGAGCCACCGTCGGACGGATCATCCCGATTCCGGGCGGCACCAACGTCATCGCCTCCCGTGTGGATATCTGGCTCGACGTGCGTCACCCCGATGACTCGGTGACCAAGTTCTTGGTGCACCAGATCGCCGAGGCGGCCAATGCTGCCGCCCGTCATGAAGGATGCGGCGTCACGATGATCGAGGAATCGTTCAGCGCCACAGTTGATTTCGACTCACAGCTGCGCGACACCCTGAGCACAGTTCTCGATGAGGCGCCGATACTGGGCACCGGCGCCGGACACGACGCAGGGGTGCTGAAGAACTTCACCAGTACCGCGATGTTGTTCGTACGCAACCCCACTGGGGTTTCACACGCACCCGCGGAGGCCGTGGAGGATACCGATGCCGAAGCCGGCGCGTTGGCCCTTGCCGACGGTGTGCAGCACCTCATCGAATCTCGATTCGAGCAAGCGGGCGCGACCGCGAGTTGTCCACTGACAGTGGACGCTGATGCGTTACGGTTAACAGATGGGGAACGACGAAACGCTACTCCGCAATGCGGGCACCACTCGTGACCGCAGACCGGAGGACAAGGTCGAGGAGCTCGAGCTCGAAGTGGCCATCGCGCGCAATGTTCGCCAGCTGCGCCACAATTCAGGCCTCTCCGTCGGTGACATGGCAAGCCGCATCGGCATCTCCAAGGCCATGCTGTCCAAGATCGAGAACGCCCAGACGTCGTGCTCGCTGAGCACCCTGGCGCTGCTGTCCAAAGGTTTCGACGTGCCGGTGACGTACCTGTTTCGTGGCGCCGACACCGAGCGGCCGGCGTCGTTCGTCAAAGCCGGAAAAGGCACCCCGATCATCCGCAGCGGTTCTCAGGCCGGTCATGAGTACCAACTACTGGGCGGACTGCGCGGCGAACACAAGCGGCTGGAGTGCCTGATGGTGACGCTCACGGAGGACAGCGAGGTCTATCCGCTGTTCCAGCATCCCGGGACCGAATTCATCTACATGCTGGACGGCGTCATGGACTACGGCCATGGCCACTCCGAATATCGGCTCGAGCCCGGCGACTCGCTGCAGTTCGACGGCGAAGGCGTCCACGGGCCGACACGCCTGATCCGGTTGCCGATCCGCTTTGTGTCGGTCATCGCCTTCCCCGACGGCGCGATCTGAGCGAACGGTCAATCGAAATGCCCGTTGCCTCGTAGGCCCCTATGGTTGGCGACATGACTGGGGGCTTACTTCCCACCGGCCGGGCCAGGGTGCAGCCGGTTTTTGCTGACGTCGACACCGGCGTCGACGATGCGATGGCGCTGGCCTACCTTCTGTCCAGCGCCGACGCCGAATTGGTCGGCATCGCGTCCACCGCGGGCAACGTCCCAGTGGACCAGGTGTGCGTCAACAACCTGGGGTTGCTGCAGCTGTGCGGCGCCGGGCCCATCCCGGTGTCGCGGGGCTCGAGTGTTCCGCTGGTCGCGCCGTTGCGCACGGCGGAGGACACCCACGGCCCACGAGGGTTGGGTTACGCCGAACTGCCCGAACCGAATCCAGAATCGGCGACCGGCGGCGTGCTCACCGAGTACGACGCAGCCGAGGCGTGGATCCAGGCCGCACGCGAGTACCCCGGCGAGCTGGTCGGCCTGGTCACCGGTCCGTTGACCAACTTCGCGCTGGCACTGCGCCTGGAACCAGCACTCCCCCGGCTGCTGCGTCGGCTCGTGATCATGGGCGGCGCCTTCGACTACCGGGGCAACACCACGCCGGTGTCCGAATGGAACATCAGTGTCGACCCGGAGGCCGCTGCCGAGGTGTTCTCGGTCTGGAGCGCGGCGTGGGGCCTGGAGGATCCGACACATCTGCCGATTGTGCTGGGGCTCAACCTGACCGAGAACATCGCGATGACACCGTCGCTGCTGAGCCGGCTGGCGACCGCAGCGGGCGGACCGTCATCGCCGATGAGCGTGTTGGACGATCGCGGGACGCGGTCCACGTCGTCCAACGCGCTGATCCGGGTGCTGGAAGACGCCATGCGGTTCTATTTCGAGTTCCATTTCGACCAGGGCGAGGGCTACCTGGCGCACCTGCACGACCCGCTCGCGGCGGCGGTGGCCCTGGATCCGGATATCGTCCGGTACCAGCAGGCGACGGTCGACGTGGAACTACTCGGCACGCTGACCCGCGGCATGACGGTGGCCGACTGGCGCGGACATTGGGGACGTCATCCCAATGCCCACATCGGGGTCGAGGTCGACCCGGTGGCGTTCTTCGACCGGTTCATCGAGCGCGTCGGCAGGTTCGCCGCGGGACTCCCCTAGACGCCGAATGACCACCTGCGACAAGGTGCTTCGCAAGTGGCCAGTCGGCACTGCCGCGATCAGTCGTCGGTGACGGTGATCGTGACGTCGATGTTGCCGCGGGTGGCATTGGAGTAGGGGCACACCTGGTGGGCCTTGTCCGCCAGCGCCTGGGCAGCGTCGTGGTCCAGGTTGGGCAGCGTGATCTCCAGCTCGACCGCCAGGCCAAACCCGCCGTTGTCCAGCTGCCCGAGCGAAACCCGTGCCCCCACAGACGAATCGGTGACATCCGCCTTGGCCTCGCGAGCGACCAGACGCAGCGCCGAGTGGTAGCAGGCGGCGTAACCGATGGCGAACAGCTGCTCGGGGTTGGTGCCGTTACCGCTGCCGCCCATCTCCTTCGGGATGGCCAGGTCGAGGTCGAGCTTGCCGTCCGAGGTGCGGCCGTGGCCGTCGCGACCTTCGCCGGTGGCCAGGGCTTCTGCGGTGTAGAGCGCCTTCATGTCGATCTCCTTGTAGTTGGTTGGTGCTGGTGACGCGGGGTGCGTCGGTAAATCAGTGCGATGCGGTCAGCGCATCGGTCAATCGGCGGATCGCGTCACGCAGGTCCGCTGCTTCCTGTTCGGTGACGCCGGCCTGGGCACCCAGTTTTTCGGGAATGCACTGGGCCTTGGCTTCGAGTTTGCGGCCGGCCGGGGTGAGGGTTACCTCGACCTGACGCTCGTCGTGCTGCGACCGTTCTCGACGGATGAATCCATTGACTTCCAACCGTTTCAGTAGCGGTGAGAGAGTCCCCGAATCCAGCTGCAGCCGCTCACCCAGCCGCCCGACCGTGACCCGACCGTCTTCCCACAACACCAGCAGCACCAGGTACTGCGGGTAGGTGAGATTCAGGTCGGACAGGATCGGCCGGTAGGCCGCCGTCATGGCCCGCGACGCCGAGTACAAGGCGAAGCAGAGCTGGCGGTCCAAGGCGAGTGCGTCCACATACAGAACTGTAGCTCACAATTCAATTGTGCACAATATAAATCTCTACATCGTTTCCCGGCAGCCCCGGAGATGCCGTCAGTTCAGATTGCTTCCGGTGTTGCCCGGCGGTCTATCTGTCTCCCAGCGGGTGCTACGACGAATGTGCAGCTTTGGCCGGTGGATCTGCGAAATATCGACCCGAACCTGCACATTCGTCATAGGAAGCGATCGGACAACCAGTGGTTCGAACGCCAGGTCCGACCGCGAGACACCGACACTCACGAACGTATGGCTAGGTCATTCATAGACCCCCTCCACGTACCACCGCCGCTGTCGGTAACACAGCAGCAGCGCACGGCTCTCCTCATCGCCCCCGAGCAACACCTGGGCTCGAGCCGTGCGTCCTTTCCCCCGCTCCGGATCCCACCAGCGTTCGTCGACCGGCCATGGTCCCGTCCACCAGCGCAACACCCCGCGATAGCCCGACCCCGTCAGCCCCACAGGATCCGTGGAGAACATGCCCCGGTCCGTGACCCGGACCGAATCACCGCGTGCATCAACAAGTTCCACTGGATCATCCAACAGGACCACCGGGGCCGGCTCCGGTAGCCGCCCCGGCCAGGGTTGCGTCGGATCATTCAGCGGCACCACCTCATCTCCCAGCGGGGTGAGCGTGATGCGCTCGGCCGGCCCCCGCCCGCCGCTGAGCACCGGCACCTGCACCGCCTCCGGCCCCAGCAGACCCTGGACCCGCACCAGCGCTCGTCGAGCCCGCATCCGGTCGTCATCGCCGGAGGATCCCCACAACGGCAGCTGCAGCGCCGCAGCCGAGACCACCTCGACCGGATGCAGTCGCAGCACCGTGATGGGCGCAGTGGGACCGGCGCCACCCAGGCCCCGCCTGGTCAACCAGCCGTCCAGTTGCCACCGCACCCGGTCCGCGGTGGCGTCCTCGGTCAGCGGCTCGGCACAACGCCAAACCCGTTGCAATTCTTCGCCATTGGCGGTCACCGCATCGATCGCCAGCCGAGTACAGCCCACCCCCGCAGACTCCAGGCTGCGGTGTAGCCTGCCGGCCAACGAGCGTCCGGCGAACGCCGCCGCGTCCACCCTGTCGACGGGCGGGTCGCAGTCCATCACAGCATCGAGATCCGACGGCGTCTCCGGGCCTGCCGGTCGACGGTCCGGTTCGCCCCGGGCGAACCGGTGTGCGACCACCGCGTCGGTACCGAACCGGGACCCCACGTCGGTCCGGGACAGCGCGGCGAACTGCCCGATAGTTCGGATACCCATGCGCCACAACAAGTCCGCCAGCTCCTCCCGGCCGTCACCGGACAGGCTCGGTTCGGTGGCCAGTTGCCGGATGGACAGTCCGGCGAGAAACTGCGCGTCCTCCCCCGGCGCGAGGATCCGTCCGGCCCGGGCGGCGAACACCGCGGTGGGCAGCTGATCGGCGATACCCACCTGGCATTCGACCCCGGCCGCGCCCACCGCGTCGACCAACCGCTCGGCCGCGGTCTGCTCAGACCCGAAATACCGGGCCGCCCCACGCACCGGCAACACCAGCAGTCCCGGCCGCAGTACCTCCGCGCGCGGCACCACCTCGTCGACCGCAGCCGTCACCCCCTCGAAATGACGGGCGTCCCGGGCCGGATCGGCTGTGGCGACGTGCAATTGCGGGCAGCGGGCCTGAGCCTCCCTGCGCCGTAACCCCCTTCGCACCCCCGACGCCCGCGCCGACGCCGAACAGGCCGCCACCCGGTTCGCCAGAGTGACCGCCACCGGTTCGGTCACCGGCAGTCCGGCGGCTACTGCCGCCGCCACCGCGGGCCAGTCCATGCACCAGATGGCCAGCACCCGGGACATCTCACCCACCCACCGCTCGGAGCGGACGCACCGAGCGGCCTCGGGCTCGCGTGTCCAGCCGTACCCGGCCTATCCGCCCACACCCCGGCACCGGGTCTCCAGTTCCCGCGCCGACCACCTCATACCCGCGGACCCGGGCCTCCAGCCGTACTGTCGCCCCCGGCCAGTCGCCATCGGTGACCAGCAGAGTGCACTCGCGCTGCCGGGCCCGGGACGCCACCACCCGTGCCCGCCCGGCCGGAACGGACTTGCCGCCCAGGCCGAGCAGCACCAGGTCGAGTCCGTCCATGAGCACCGCGGCCACCTCCACGGGATCCGGTCCCGGATCCGGGATGAGCGCGATGCGTTCCAGATCGGCTCCCATCTCCACCGCAGCCAACAGCCCGACCTTGGGCTGACCGACGATGGCCGCATACCCACCGGACGCCGTCACCGCAGCCACCATCCGCAATGGCAACGACCGGGCCCCCGAGAGCACTGCGACGGTGCCACGGGGCAACACCTCAGGTAGCAGATCAGACTGGGAATCCGGCGGTTCCAGCAAACTCCCAACCGCCTTCGGGGCCGGCTCCGACCGACCCCGGTCCCGGCTCCGCAAACCTGCTGGTCCAGACATCTCGGCGATCTTGCGCCGGAGCTGTTCCAGCTGGTCAGCGCGGTCAATCCGACTATTCGCCAGACTGGTCACAGCCGCCACAACAACACCTCCAACACCACCAGACACTGCCCGAATTCGAATATCTGTTCGATATCGTGAGTAAACACCCACCCACCGACACGGTCAAGCTGCCGACGACTCACATCGCCGCCGTCCCAGCGCTCTGACCTGTACGCTCGTAACTGGAATAGGTCTGGAATCCCGCTCGGGCTTGGTGGACCGTTGCGCTAGTGGAAGGCATACACCGTGCGTTCGAATCGTCTGGTCCACCGCGTCACCGCTGCCGCCGGCGGCACCGCACTCATCGCCATGATCGGCCTCACCGCCGGCTGTGGCGGAGAAAAGAAAGCTCCCGAGACGCCGTCGTCCACCACCACGACGACCACGACGACGACATCGGCGGTCACCCCGACCGAGAAGTCGATCAACCCCAACGGCGGCAACCTGTTCACACCGTCGGTCACCGCCAACCCGGCGCCCACCGCCACCCCGGGCACCCACCGCAACTGACCCCAGGCCCCGGTAATCCAAGGGCTCAACAGAATCCGGGTAAGCGCTACCGTTGCTATATGCCACCGCGGACTCGGACACCGTCACAGCGATGGCTGTTGGCCCTGCCCCTTGTCGCCACCTTGGCTCTGGTCTTCGCCCTACCCATCCCGGGCCGGCCGAGTGCGGCGTCAGACCTACCGTCAGGCGCCATCGACGGTCCGTTCGCGTCGCTGCTGGCCTCCTCGACCGATCTCGGACTCGCGCATCCGCAACGCGTTCGGCTCACCGCCACGCTCGATGCCGATGATCGGCCCGATGCACTGATCAATTGGGCTGATCTACAACGGCTTTCGGTCCGATGGCGGCCGGGTGACAACTGGGCCGTCATCGAAGGCGATCCCGGCGACATGGGCACCGCCTTCGACGTCCAGGTGCACGACTACCGCGGCCGGCGTGGGCAGGAGTTCTACGCCGCACCGCAACAGCCCCGGCTTCCCACCGAATTGCACGGCACGGTCACCGAATTGGGCCGGATCCTCAGCTACACGCCGCATCACGAATCCACCCCGCCACCCCGGCCGCTCGGGGTGCCCGAACGCGGCCTGACCCCGAGCCACCTGCTCAGCGCCTACCGCGCCGACAAGCTGGCCGCCGCCGGCTACACCGGTAAGGGCACCACAGTGGTGGTCTTCGCCTTCAACGGCTACGACCAGGACGACCTGGACCAGTTCGCCACCACCTTCGGCCTACCCAAATTCACCCCGATACTCGTCGGCGGGAAGCCCGGCGACGACCACGGCGAGACCACCATGGATCTCGAGGTGATCCATGCCATCGCACCCGACGCCCAGCTGGTCGTCGTCAACGCCCGTCCCACCGTCGCCGGTGAAAGCGCCTATCTGAAGATCGGCGAGATGTTCGAGCAGACCGACCGCGACTTCCCCGGCGCCATCTGGAGCCTGTCGATCGGCTGGGGTTGCGACAAGCTGACCACCGCCGCCGACCTCGCGCCCGTCCGCTCGGCGTTGGCCACCGCGGAAGCACACGGCACCACGGCCTTTGACGCCAGCGGCGACCTGGCCGGACTGGAATGCAAAGGCGGCGATGACTGGGATTCACCGCCCGGCTCAGGTGATGTCGGCCTGGATTCGGTGGCGTCACTGCCCGAGATGACCAACGTCGGCGGCAGCACCCTGTCCACCGACGCCGACGGCCAATGGGTGGACGAACAGGCCTGGTTCAACGTCCCCCTCTCCCAGGGCACCGGTGGTGGGGTCTCCGCCCTGTTCGACCAGCCGCGCTGGCAGGCGGCCGCGGCGACCCAGGTCGACCCGAAGCGCAGTGCCGGGAAGCGCATGACGCCGGACATCTCAGCCGTCGCCGACCCCTACACCGGCATGAAAATCGTTGTCGGCAAAGAGGTTGTCGTCGGCGGCGGCACCTCACAGGCCGCCCCGATCTGGGCCGGGCTGACCGCCGTCATGAATCAGCACCTCATCTCGAACGGAGGCCGACCGGTCGGCGCCCTCAATCCACCGCTGTATCGCATCGCCACCGGCGCTCCCCACCCGGCTTTCCGCGATGTCACCTTGGGCGGCAACGCCGTTGACACCGCAGGACCCGGCTACGACCTGGTGAGCGGCCTCGGCACCCCGAACCTGGAGAACCTGGCGGCCGACCTGTTGCTGTTGCAGAAGGTGACGCAATGAGCACGCAGCTCGAAGACCGGCCGATGATGGAGTGCGAGGTCTGCCAGCTGGACGTCCCGGCCGGCGAGTACTGCGGCCTGTGCGGTGCACCGCTGCGCGAACACCGCCACGACGGGCCGCACTGGTTGCGGGCCCGGTCGTTCAGCGCCGCCCCCGGACAGCATCTGCTTCGCCTCTCGATCACCAGTTCGCTGTTCCCGCACCTGTCCCCGCGGTCACGCACGTCGTTCATGATCGGGCTCATCGCTCTGGTACTGGCACTGGCCGCCACCGCGATGCTCCGCCTACCCGGCGCGCTGGTTGCGGTCGCGGTCCTGGGGCTGCCCGTGATCTTCGGAATCTATCTACGGGAATCCGAATTCAACAAAGACGCACCCCGCGGCAATCTGTGGCTCACCACCGGTCTCGCCATCGCCCTCGGCGTCGGCTGGGCGCTGCTCACCGGAGCAGCGGTCGCGAGGTCCTACGGCATCCCGCTCGGCGCCGGCATCGCCGCAGCCCGCATGCTGCGCACCGGCGTGGGAATCACGCTCGGCGGCCTCCTGCTGATGCAGGTACCCACGCTGGTGATCCGCCTGCTCCGGCCAGGCCATCGAGAAGCCTTGCACGGCTACGCCATCGGTGCCCACGCCGCCATCTATTTCACCGCGGCGACAACCCTGACCCGACTGGCCCCGCAGTTCGGCACGGGCATGGTCAACCGCGACCGCCCCATGCTGGGCCTGCTGGTCGAAGCCGGAATCCGCGGCCTGGCCACTCCGATCATCGCGGCCACCGTCGGCGGTCTGATCGGTGCGGCACTGTGGTTCACCCGACCACCGAACAAGGCACACCAACACCGCGGTTACGTCCGGTTGACGCTGACCCTGATCGCAGTGGTCGTCGGTGTGGTCTACGCCCTGCTCGGCCTGATCGACATGGTCCAGCTGCCCCAGCTGGCCCAACTGGCAATGTATTTCGCGCTCACCCTCCTAGCACTGCTGGCATTGCGTGTCGGACTGCACCTGGCACTCCTGCACGAAGCCCACGACGACTACAACATGGACGAGCCGCTGCTGTGCGCCCAGTGCGGCCACGTGGTGCCCGACGCCCCGTTCTGCGCGGCTTGCGGTGCCGCCACCCGGGCCTCGTCGCGGGCCGCTCGCCATGGTCAACGCAGCGATCGTCCGGTACCCGCCGACAGCATGGCGGTCGGACTCCTTCCCGGCTATTCGCTGCATGCCACGTCCTACTCGGCAACACCGACCCGAACCACGAAACGCGTTCAGGTGGCACTGGTGTTCGTCCTCGCCGCCGTGGTGGTGGCCGCGCTTCTCGTCGGCGTCTCCGGACTGCTGGAGAAGCCGGCGGTGCGCTACGTGTGCCCACCCGAGTGCGGGCATCCGCCCATGGGCCAGCCGGTGACCATCAACCCCCGGTTCACCGCACACGACGGCTCGTTCAGCGTCGCCTACCCGGCCGCCGGATCAGCCTATGAGGTGACCAAGGACGACCACGGCGTCCTGGCGAAGCTGCTGGCCGGCGACGGTGGGATGCTGCAGTTGTTCAGCCGGCCCGCGAACGGACGGCAGCCGAAAGACATTGCGAACGAGCTGATCACATCGTCCTATCCGGACGCCAAGACCGCGTATGAAGTCCCGAACGCCATGGTGGGATACCAGGCGGGCTACGGCGTCGTCGCCGACTGGTATCCGCAGGGCGCAAGCCGCAGATTCGCCCGGATGCGGCTGCTGGTGCTGGTCGCCGTCAAGAACGACCTGGCGCTGATCGCCGCGGCGAGCGGCCCGTACCACCGCTTCGGGCCGGACTTCGGCTCCGGGAAACCGTCCGCCGTCGGCCTGCAACTGGCCCTGGACATGGGCCAGTACGTCAACAGCTTCAGCTGGCGGGGCGACCCTCCGCGATGAGCGTCGAAGGTTCATCGGCCGTATGGCTCCGGCCGATGTGGGCCTCGGCGCGCATCCGCTCGACCATGTGCGGGTAGTGCAGCTCGAACGCCGGTCGCTCCGAACGGATCCGGGGCAGCTCGGTGAAGTTGTGCCGCGGCGGCGGGCAGCTGGTGGCCCACTCCAGGGAGTTGCCGTGACCCCACGGGTCGTCGACCAACACCGGTTCGCCGTAGCGCCAGCTCTTGAACACGTTCCACACGAAGGGCAGCGTGGATACGCCCAGGATGAAGGCACCGATGGTCGAGATGATGTTCAGCGTGGTGAAACCGTCGGTGGGCAGGTAGTCGGCGTACCGACGTGGCATACCGCTATTGCCCAGCCAGTGCTGCACCAGGAAAGTGGTGTGGAAGCCGATGAAGGTCAGCCAGAAGTGCAGTTTGCCCAGGCGCTCGTCGAGCAGCCGGCCCGTCATCTTCGGGAACCAGAAGTAGATGCCCGCGTAGGTGGCGAAGACAATTGTGCCGAACAGCACGTAATGGAAATGTGCCACAACGAAATACGAGTCGGTGACGTGGAAGTCCAGCGGCGGGCTGGCCAACAGCACGCCCGACAGACCACCGAGCAGGAACGTGACCAGGAAGCCCGCGGTGAACAGCATCGGCGTCTCGAACGTCAACTGCCCCTTCCACATGGTGCCGATCCAGTTGAAGAACTTGATACCGGTCGGCACCGCGATCAGGAATGTCATGAACGAGAAGAACGGCAGCAGCACCGCACCCGTGGCGTACATGTGGTGCGCCCACACGCCCATGGACAGTGCCGCGATGCTCATCGTGGCATAGACCAGGGTTGTATAGCCGAAGATCGGCTTGCGGGCGAACACCGGAATGATCTCGCTGACGATGCCGAAGAACGGCAGCGCGATGACGTACACCTCGGGATGGCCGAAGAACCAGAACAGGTGCTGGTAGAGCATCATTCCGCCGTTGGCCGCATCGTAGACGTGGGCGCCGAGGTGGCGGTCGGCGGCCAGCGCGAGCAGGGCAGCGGTCAGCAGCGGGAAGATCATCAGCACGAGGATCGAAGTGATGAAGACGTTCCAGGTGAAGATCGGCATCCGGAACATCGTCATACCCGGGCAACGCAGGCAGACCACGGTGGTGATCATGTTGACCGCGCCCAGGATGGTGCCCAGACCACCGACGGCCAGGCCGACGATCCACAGGTCGGCACCCGCACCCGGTGAGTGGACCGCATCCGACAACGGGGTATAGGCGGTCCAGCCGAAGTCAGCGGCACCAGTGGGAGTGAGGAAGCCCGACAGCGCGATCAGCGCACCGAAAACGAAAAGCCAGAAGGACAGCGCGTTCAGGCGCGGGAACGCCACATCCGGGGCACCGATCTGCAGCGGCAGCACCAGGTTGGCGAACCCGAACACGATCGGGGTGGCGTAGAACAGCAGCATCGCCGTGCCGTGCATGGTGAACATCTGGTTGTACTGCTCATTGGACAAGAACTGCAGACCCGGCAGGGCCAGCTCGGCACGGATGAACAGCGCCATCAGGCCACCGATGAAGAAAAAGATGAAGCAGGCGACGCAGTACATCATCCCGATCATCTTGTGATCGGTGGTGGAGACCAGCTTGTAGATCAGGTTGCCCGTAGGCCCCATCCGTTCCGGGAAGGGCCGACGGGCCTGAAGTTGTGCGACCGGAGGCGCTTCTGCCGTCATGAGAGCCCACCGACAACCGGACTACCGCTGCGGCCCGGGCCGCTTGCCAATTGCACCACCGCCACCACCCTCTCTGAATCGCCCTCCACGAAGGCTATTGATTGGGTGGGCAGTCAGGGCAGGGCCAAAAGTCCCAACACGACTGGAGATCAGAAGTTGTGATGCACCCCGGGCAGCGCCGTTTGCGGCGGCGGCGCCAACACCGACGGCGTAAAGGAATTCGGCCCCGACGGGTCGATCGACTTCTGGGTCGGTGACACAGGGACCTGCGACGATGTGGTGGTGGTCGTCGTCGTGGACGTGGTCTTGCCCGGCGGGGACTGGTTACCGCCGCAGGCAGTCGTGAGAACGCCTAGCGCGACGATCGCACCGGCGGCCGCGACAGCCTTGGGCGCGTAGCGTCGAAATCCACTTGCGGAACAAGCAGATTCAGCAATTTGACCCATCGGAACACCTCTACGTCCTGCGTTGCCCGCAGTGCCAGCGGCACGGACACCGAGCAACGCCCCTTCATGGTTCCGCCACCGGGAACCACTCTGAAAGGGACGAAGGTCATCAACCCGATAGAGCTAGGGCCTCATTCCCACTCGATGGTGCCCGGCGGCTTGCTGGTGATGTCCAGGACCACGCGGTTGACCTCGGGCACCTCGTTGGTGATGCGGGTCGAAATACGTTCCAGCACGTCGTAAGGCACCCGGGTCCAGTCTGCGGTCATGGCGTCCTCGCTGGAAACCGGACGCAGCACGATCGGATGCCCGTACGTCCGTCCGTCGCCCTGCACACCGACCGAGCGCACGTCGGCCAGCAGCACCACCGGGCACTGCCAGATGGTCTGGTCCTGGCCTGCGGCGGTCAGCTCCTCGCGCGCGATCGAGTCGGCACGGCGCAGCGTCTCCAGCCGGGGACCGGTCACCTCGCCGACGATGCGGATGCCCAGGCCCGGGCCCGGGAACGGCTGGCGCCCAACGATTTCCTCGGGCAGGCCCAGTTCGCGGCCGACGGCCCGCACCTCGTCCTTGAACAGCAGCCGCAGCGGCTCGACGAGTTTGAACTTCAGATCCTCGGGCAGTCCGCCGACGTTGTGGTGGCTCTTGATGTTGGCGGTCCCGGTGCCGCCGCCGGATTCCACGACGTCCGGGTAGAGCGTGCCCTGCACCAGGAATTCGACCTCGGCCTCGCTCGATCCCAAGGTGTCGCGCACCGCACCCTCGAACGCGCGGATGAATTCGCGCCCAATGATCTTGCGCTTGCCTTCGGGGTTGGTCACCCCGGAGAGTGCGTCGAGGAAGCGGTCGGCCTCGTCGACGGTGACCAGCTTGGCGCCGGTGGCGGCGACGAAGTCGCGCTCGACCTGTTCGCGCTCACCGGCGCGCAGCAGGCCGTGGTCGACGAACACGCAGGTCAGCCGGTCGCCGATGGCGCGCTGCACCAGCGCGGCGGCCACCGCCGAGTCGACGCCGCCGGACAGTCCGCAGATGGCCTGGCCGTCACCGATCTGCTCGCGGACCTGCTCGACGAGCTGGTCGGCGATATTGGCGGCGGTCCAGGTCGCGCCGATACCGGCGAAGTCGTGCAGGAACCGGCTGAGCACCTGCTGGCCGTGCGGGGAGTGCAGCACCTCGGGGTGGTACTGGACGCCTGCCAGCTTGCGGGCCCGGTCCTCGAATGCGGCGACCGGAGCGCCAGAGCTGCTGGCCACCACGTCGAACCCGGCGGGCGCCGCGGTGACCGCGTCACCGTGGCTCATCCACACCGGCTGCGTGTCGGGCAGCCCTGAATGCAATTCTCCGCCAGTGACTTTCAGCTCGGTCCGGCCGTATTCACTGGTGCCGGTGTGCGCAACGGTGCCGCCGAGCGCCTGGGCCATGGCCTGGAACCCGTAGCAAATGCCGAACACCGGGACCCCGAGGTCGAAGATCGCCGCGTCCAGTTGCGGAGCACCCTCGTCGTAGACGCTGGACGGGCCACCGGACAGCACGATGGCCTGCGGGTTCTTGGCCTTGATGTCCTCGACCGTCGCCGTGTGCGGCAGGACCTCGGAGAAAACCCGCGCCTCCCGGACCCGGCGGGCGATCAGCTGCGCGTACTGCGCGCCGAAATCGATGACCAGGACGGGCTGTGATGCTGGTGTTTGCACCCGCCCAGTCTAGTGGTGGACGTCCGGGGGCTCAGCCAGCCGCTCGGCCGCCGCGCCCACGGCCGCACGAACCTCGTCGTCGGTCATCTGACCGAGCCCCAGCGCCGGCCGCAAGAATGACCCGAGCAGCCGCCAACCCAGTTGCAGCGCAATGATGTTGCCCACCGCGAGCCGGGCCTGGTTCTCGTCGGCGTAGCGGGGCAGGAAGTCGTCGAGCAGCCGCGTCATATTGGGAAATGTGGTCTGCAACTCCCCCACCGGGTAGCCGTCGAGCGCGGCCCGGGCGATCACCCGCAGCTGCTGATCCAGCGCGGCGTCGATCACCTCGGCCGGCGCCCCGGCCTCGATCAGTTCCCTGAGTCGCTGGCCCAGGTGGTCCAGCACCGCTCCGACCAGCTTTTCTTTGGAGCCGAGGTGCCGGAACACCAGCCCGTGGTTGACGTTGGACTTCGCGGCGATGTCCCGGATCGACGTCGCCGCAGGTCCGCGAGCGGCGAACAGCTCGGCTGCGGCCTCGAGCACGGCAGCGACGACTTCATCCCGGCCCACTGGCACACCCGTAGTCATGTGGCTACACTAGCGTCCATGCGCTGTAGTCAAGCGACTACAGCGCCAATCCTCGGAAAGGAACCTGATGGCCTCCGCACTCACCGTCACCAAACTGACCAGCAAGATCGGCGCCGTCGTCGACGGCGTGCGACTGGGCGGTGACTTGTCCCCCGAGACCGTCGCCGAGATTCGCGCCGCGCTCCTCGAACACAAGGTCGTCTTCTTCCGCGGCCAAGACCAGCTCGACGACGCACAGCAGCAGGCCTTCGGGGAACTGATGGGCGACCTGGTCGGGCATCACTCGATGAAGAGCGCCGACGCACCGAAGATCGCCCCGATCGATTCGGAGTACGGCAAGGCCACCCGCTGGCACACCGACGTCACGTTCATGCCCGACTATCCCTCGGCGTCGATCCTGCGCGCGGTCACCCTGCCCACCTACGGCGGTTCCACCCTCTGGGCCTCCACCGCCGCGGCCTACGACGCGCTGCCCGCGCCGCTCAAGGCGCTGGTCGAAAACCTCCGGGCAATTCACTCCAACCGGTTCGATTACATCAAGGACGTCATCGATGTCCGGGGACTGAGCGACGAACAGCGCGGCTACATGGAAGCGTTCCAGAAGCCCGACTTCCGCACGGAGCATCCGGTGGTGCGTATTCACCCCGAGACCGGCGAACGCACGCTGCTCGCCGGCAATTTCGTCCGCGGCTTCGTCGGCCTGGACAGCTACGAGTCAGCTGCGCTACTTGAGCTGCTGCAGCGCCGAATCACCATGCCGGAGAACACCGTTCGCTGGGACTGGCAGGCCGGAGACGTCGCGATGTGGGACAACCGGGCCACCCAGCACCGCGCCGTCGACGACTACGACGGCCAGCACCGGCTGATGCACCGTGTCACGCTGACCGGTGATGTGCCGGTCGACGTCCACGGGGCACCGAGCCGTGTGATCAGCGCGGCGTAGCGCCGACGAATAACCGGGCCGAAAAGCGGGAAAGGACACAGCAGGACCACTCCCGACCGAAAGAACAACCATGCTGGGTCTCCCCAAAGCCGTGCACGCCTGCCTGTTCGACCTCGACGGTGTCCTGACGGACACCGCGAGCGTGCACAAGAAGGCCTGGAAGGCGATGTTCGACGACTACCTGCGGCAACGCGCCGAACGCAGCGGCGAACAGTTCGTCCCGTTCGACAGCCACGACGACTACCTGCGGTACGTCGACGGCAAGCCACGTCAGGATGGCGTCCGGTCGTTTCTGCACAGCCGGGGCATCGAACTTCCTGACGGCAACCCGGACGACTCGCCGGACGCCGAGACGGTGGCCGGCCTGGGCAACCGCAAAAACGAGATGTTCCAGAAGGTGCTGCACGACGAAGGTATCGAGGCGTTCACCGGGTCCCGGCGATATGTGGAGGCGGTTACCGCCGCCGGACTCGGCGTCGCCGTCGTGTCGTCGAGCGCCAACACCCGTCAGGTGCTCGATGCCACCGGGCTGTCCCAGTTCGTCCAGCAGCGGGTCGACGGACTGACGCTGCGGGACGAGCACATCGCGGGGAAACCGGCACCGGACTCCTACCTGAGGGCGGCACAACTGTTGGGAGTCGAACCAGCAGCGGCCGCCGTGTTCGAAGACGCGTTGGCCGGCGTCGAAGCGGGACGAAACGGCCGGTTCGGTTACGTCGTCGGTGTGGACAGGGCCGATCAAGCCGCGCAGCTGCGCGACAGTGGCGCGGACGTCGTAGTCAGCGATCTGGCCGACCTGCTGTAGGCCGCCCGATGATCACCCAGGACGCTTTTCCCGTCGAGCCATGGCAGGTCCGCGAGACACAACTGGACCTCGATCTGTTGGCGCAGTCGGAATCCGTATTCGCATTGTCCAACGGGCACATCGGTTTTCGCGGAAATCTGGACGAAGGCGAACCGCACGGACTGCCCGGCACCTATCTCAACTCGTTCTACGAGACCCGGCCGCTGCCGTATGCCGAGAGTGGATTCGGCTACCCCCAGGGCGGCGAGACCACCGTCGACATCACCAACGGCAAGATCGTGCGCCTGCTGGTCGACGACGAGCCTTTCGACGTCCGGTACGGCGAACTCATCAACCACGAGAGAGTTCTGGATCTGCGCGCCGGGACCCTCTCCCGCACCGTGCACTGGCGGTCACCGGCCGGAAAGCAGGTGCGGGTCAAGTCGGTCCGGCTGGTCTCACTGGTCCAGCGCAGCGTCGCGGCCATCGAGTACATCGTCGAGGTCATCGACGAATTCGCCCGCATCACAGTGCAATCGGAGCTGGTCGCCAACGAGGATCAACCGCGAACCTCATCGGACCCACGCGTGGCGACGGCCCTCGCCGATCCGCTGCAGGCGATACACCACGAACACAACGACCACAGCGGCCTGCTGATCCACGAGACCAAGCGCAGTGGCCTGATGATGGCCGCCGCCATGGACCACGAGATCGAGGTACCCGGCCGCGTCGAGGTGACCACCGACGCGCGCCCCGATCTGGCGCGCACCACCGTGATCTGTGGGCTCCGCCCCGGACAACAACTGCGCATCGTGAAGTATCTGGCCTACGGCTGGTCCAGCCTGCGGTCGCGGCCCGCGCTGCGAGACCAGGTCGCCGGTGCGCTGGCCGGTGCCCACTACAGCGGGTGGCAGGGTCTGCTGGACCTGCAGCGCACCTATCTCGACGAGTTCTGGGACAGCGCCGACGTCGAGGTCGACGGCGACCCCGACTGCCAGCAGGCCGTGCGGTTCGGGCTGTTCCACGTGCTCCAGGCCAGCGCCCGCGCCGAATGTCGCGCGATCGGCGGCAAGGGGCTCACCGGGACCGGCTACGACGGTCACGCTTTCTGGGACACCGAAGGTTTCGTGCTTCCGGTGCTCACCTACACGAAACCCCATACCGTCGCCGACGCCCTGCGGTGGCGCGCCTCGACGCTGGACTTGGCGAAAAGGCGTGCGGCCGAACTGGATTTGCGTGGCGCGAGCTTCCCGTGGCGCACGATATCCGGATCCGAGTGCTCGGCCTACTGGCCGGCCGGAACCGCGGCATGGCACGTCAATGCCGACATCGCGATGGCGTTCGAACGCTACCGCAACGCCACCGGTGACCAATCCCTGGAACTCGACTGCGGGCTGTCCGTCCTGGTGGAAACCGCTCGGTTGTGGATATCGCTGGGACACCACGACCGGAACGGCGTCTGGCATCTCGACGGCGTCACCGGCCCCGACGAGTACACCGCGATGGCGCGCGACAACGTCTTCACCAATCTGATGGCGGCACACAACCTGCGCATCGCCGCCGACGCGTGCTCGCGGCATCCCGACAACGCCTACGCGATGGGTGTGACCACCGAGGAGACCGCCGCCTGGCGCGATGCCGCAGCCGCGGCGCACATCCCCTACGACGACGAGCTCGCCGTGCATCCGCAGTGTGAAGGCTTCACCACGTTCGCGGAATGGGAATTCTCACCCGACACCGCGTACCCCCTGTTGCTGCATTACCCCTACGTGCGGCTGTACCCGGCGCAGGTGATCAAGCAGGCCGACGTGGTGCTGGCCATGCAGTGGCAAGGCCACGCCTTCACCGCCCAGCAGAAGGCGCACAACGTCGACTACTACGAGCGGCGCACCGTCCGGGATTCGTCGCTGTCGGCGTGCACCCAGGCCGTGATGTGCGCCGAAGTCGGTCACCTGGAATTGGCGCACGACTATGCCTACGAGGCGGCCTTGATCGACCTTCGCGATCTGCACCACAACACTCGAGACGGGCTGCACATGGCATCCCTGGCCGGTGCCTGGATCGCTCTGGTCGCCGGATTCGGTGGTCTGCGCGACGACGAAGGCATCCTCGCGCTCGACCCACACCTCCCCGACAGCCTCTCGCGGCTCCGGTTTCGGTTGCGGTGGAGGGAATTTCGGATCACCGTCGACGCGACGCACAACGAGGTGACGTACACCCTGCGCGACGGCCCCGACTCCACCCTGACAATCCGGCATGCCGGCGCCGACCTCACCCTGAGTACCCGCGAGCCGACCGTCGTCGACGTCAAGCCACGGCAGTCACTGCTCCCCCCGCCACCGCAGCCGCCCGGCCGAGCACCGACTCGCCGGCGCGTGCGCACCGACTGATCCCCGCGATTTGTGCACGATTCCCTGTCAGACCGGGGTGATCGGCAACCGGCGCAGCGCGCCGGGGGCGTCGGCCGGCACGACGGGACGGTCCGGTGCCACCGGCTCGATCCGCCGGTAGGGCTCGCCCTGTGCCGGACGCGCGTCGTCCTGCCCCTTGTTCGGCCACAGCGACGCCGCCCGCTCGGCCTGCGCCGCAATCGAAAGCGACGGATTCACACCGAGATTCGCCGAAATCGCGGCGCCGTCGGTGACGAACAGCGTCGGGTAGTTGTAGACGCGATGGTATGGGTCGATGACGCCGGTCGCCGCACTGTCACCGATCGCCGCGCCGCCCAGGAAGTGGGCGGTCAGCGGGATGTTGAACAACTCGCCCCAAGTGCCGCCGGCGATGCCGCCGACCTTCTCGGCCATCCGCCGGGTTGCCTCGTTGCCGACCGGGATCCAGGTCGGATTGGGCTCGCCGTGACCCTGCTTGGAGGACATGATCCGGACGCCACCGGGCCCGCGCTTGGTGAAGGTGGTGATCGAGTTGTCGAGGTGCTGCATCACCAGCGCGATCACCGTGCGCTCGCTCCAATGCTGGGGGTTGAGCAGGCGGATCAGCTCACGCGGGTCCTCGCCGGCCTGGTTCAGGAACTGCTTCCACCGCGGTACGTCGGTGCCCTGGGGGCCGGCGCCATCGGTCATGAGCGTCTGCAGCATGCCCATCGCGTTGGAGCCCTTGCCGTACCGCACGGGTTCGATGTGGGTGTCCGGTGTCGGGTGGATGGACGAGGTGATCGCCACGCCGTGCGTCAAATCCATGTCCGTGCGCACCTCGCGGGTCTGGGCGCCCACGATGGACTCGGAGTTGGTCCGGGTCAGCACGCCGAGACGATCGGAAAGCTTGGCCAACTTTCCACTATCCCGCACCTTGAACAGCAGCTTCTGGGTGTTGTACGTCCCGGCCGCGACGATCAGGTACTTGGCGGTGAAGGTCCGCTTGCCGCGGCGCACCCGGCCGTTGGTGCGGCGGGTCGCCACCTCCCACAGCCCGTCGCCGCGCTGCTGGAAGCTGGTCACCGTGGTCAACGGATGTACCTGCGCCCCAGCCTTTTCCGCAAGCCCGAGGTAGTTCTTCACCAACGTGTTCTTGGCGCCGTGCCGGCAGCCGGTCATGCACTCGCCGCACTCGATGCAGCCGGTGCGCGCCGGGCCCGCCCCGCCGAAGTAGGGATCCGGCACCGTCTTGCCCGGCGTCTTCTCACCGTCGGGTCCGAAGAACACGCCGACGGGCGTCGACACGAACGTGTCGGCGCAGCCCATGTCCTCGGCGACCTCTTTGATGATCTTGTCCGCGTCGGTGAACGTCGGGTTCTTGACCACACCGAGCATGCGCTGAGCCTGCTCGTAGTGCGGCATCAATTCGGCCCGCCAGTCGGTGATGTTCTTCCACTGGGGGTCGTTGAAGAACGGGTCCGGCGGGATGTAGAGCGTGTTGGCGTAGTTCAGCGAACCGCCGCCGACGCCCGCACCGGCCAGGATCATCACGTTGCGCAGCAGGTGGATTCGCTGGATGCCATACATCCCGAACTTGGGCGCCCACAAGAACTTTCGTAGGTCCCATGAGGTTTTGGCGAAGTCTGCGTCGGAGTACCGGGGGCCGGCCTCCAACACGCCAACGCGGTAACCCTTCTCGGTGAGCCGGAGGGCACTGACGCTGCCTCCGAAACCCGAGCCGATGATCAAGACGTCGTAGTCAGGCTCCATGGCAGAAGTATGGACCTACCGCTCGGTAACCAGCTACCAAGGTATGCCTAACTTGCTACCGCCGGTACTAGCTACCGACGGTGAGGCCGACCTTCTGGAACTCCTTGAGGTCGCAGTACCCGGCCTTGGCCATCGACCGGCGCAGACCGCCGACCAGGTTGACCGAACCGAACGGGTCGTCGGACGGGCCATTGAGTACCTGGTCGAGCGACGGACGGTCGCCGAGCGCGACCTGCAGCAGGGCTCCGCGCGGCAGCGACGGGTGCGCGGCGGCCGCCGGCCAGAACCAGCCGTCGCCGGGCGCCTCGGCGGCAGCGGCCAAGGGGGTGCCGAGCAGGACCGCGTCGGCGCCGCAGGCGATGGCCTTGGCCAGGTCGCCCGAGGTGTGGATGTCGCCGTCGGCCAGCACGTGCACGTAGCGGCCGCCGGTCTCGTCGAGGTACTCGCGGCGGGCGGCAGCCGCGTCGGCGATCGCCGTCGCCATCGGCACGCTGATGCCCAGGACCTCGTCACTGGTCGTCGCGCCGTAGGTCGAGCCATAGCCGACGATGACACCCGCCGCGCCGGTGCGCATGAGGTGCAGCGCGGTGCGGTGGTCGAGCACGCCACCGGCGACCACCGGCACGTCCAGCTCGGAGATGAACGTCTTCAGGTTGAGCGGCTCGCCGTCCTGGGCCACCCGCTCGGCCGAGATGATGGTGCCCTGGATGACCAGCAGGTCGATGCCGGCCGCGACCAGCGTCGGGGTCAGCGCCTGGGCGTTCTGCGGGCTGACGCGCACCGCGGTGGTGACACCGGCTTCACGAACACGTGCCACGGCGGCACCGAGCAGCTCCGGATCCAGCGGGGCCGCGTGGAGCTGCTGAAGCAGCCGGACGGCCTCCCTGGATGCGAGGCCGGGGTCGCCTTCTTTTTCCGCCAGCTCGACCACCTGGACAAGCTTGTCCTCGACGTTGCGGTGCCGGCCGATCAGGCCTTCACCGTTGAGCACGCCGAGCCCGCCGAGGCGGCCCATCTCGATGGCGAACTCGGGCGACACCAGGGAGTCCGTCGGGTGCGCCAGGACCGGAATCTCGAAGCGGTAGGCGTCCAGCTGCCAGGCCGTGGACACGTCCTGGCTCGAGCGGGTGCGCCGCGACGGCACGATGTTGATGTCGTCGAGTTCGTAGGTACGACGAGCGGTCCGGCCCATGCCGATTTCAACCATGTCGCGCATGTGTGTAGTCGTTTCCTGTCAGTTGGCGCGCCTGCGGTCAGCGCGAGGAATAGTTCGGTGCTTCGACGGTCATCGTGATGTCGTGCGGGTGGCTTTCCTTCAAGCCCGCCGCAGTGATCTGCACGAACTGCGCCTGCTGCAGTTGTTCGATGGTGGCTGAGCCGGTGTAGCCCATGGCGGCCCGCAGACCGCCGGTGAGCTGATGGATCACCGTCGACAGCGGACCGCGGAACGGCACTCGGCCCTCGATACCCTCGGGCACCAGCTTGTCTTCGGAGAGCACATCGTCCTGGAAGTAGCGGTCCTTGGAGTAGGACTTGCCCTGACCGCGGCCCTGCATGGCGCCCAGCGATCCCATTCCGCGGTAGCTCTTGAACTGCTTGCCGTTGACGAAGATCAACTCGCCCGGCGATTCGGCGGTGCCGGCCAGCAGGGACCCGAGCATCGCGGTCGAGGCGCCGGCGGCCAGCGCCTTGGCGATGTCGCCCGAGTACTGCAGACCGCCGTCGGCGATCACGGGCACGCCGTAGGGCTTGGTCGCCGCCACAGCTTCCAAGATCGCCGTGATCTGCGGAGCGCCGACACCGGCGATCACGCGGGTGGTGCAGATGGAGCCGGGTCCAACACCCACCTTGACCGCGTCGGCACCGGCCTCGCACAGCGCGGCGGCGGCGGACCGGGTGGCGACGTTTCCACCGACGACCTCGATCTTGTCGCCGACAGCCTTCTTGAGGCGGGCGACCATGTCCAGCACACCGCGGTTGTGGGCGTGCGCGGTGTCCACGATCAGCACGTCGACGCCGGCGTCGGCCAGCGTCATGGCGCGGGTCCAGGCATCGTCACCCACGCCGACGGCGGCACCGACCAGCAGCCGGCCGTCGCTGTCCTTGGTGGCCAGCGGGAACTGCTCGGTCTTGACGAAGTCCTTGACGGTGATCAGCCCGGTGAGCTTGCCGTGTCCGTCGACGATCGGCAGCTTCTCGATCTTGTGCCGGCGCAGCAGGCCCAGCGCGGCCTCGGCGGAGACACCCTCCTGCGCGGTGATCAGCGGAGCCTTGGTCATCACCTCGGCGACCGGCTTGGCCTGGTCGACCTCGAAGCGCATATCGCGGTTGGTGATGATGCCGACGAGCTGCCCGTTCTTGTCCACGACCGGCAGGCCCGAGATCCGGAAGCGGGCGCACATGGCGTCCACCTCGGCCAGCGTGTTGTCCGGCGAGCACGTCACCGGATCGGTGACCATGCCGGCCTCGGACCGCTTGACGGTCTCGACCTGGGCGGCCTGCTCACTGGCCGGCAGGTTGCGGTGCAGCACACCCATGCCACCGGCGCGGGCCATCGCGATGGCCATGCGCGATTCGGTGACAGTGTCCATCGCCGAGCTGACCAGCGGCACCCGCAGCCGGATGTTGCGAGTCAACTGGCTGGACGTGTCGGCGGTGGCCGGGATGATGTCGGACGCCGCGGGCAGCAGGAGGACGTCGTCGAAGGTCAGCCCGAGCATCGCAACCTTGGTCGGATCGTCACCGCCGGTCGGCACCGGAACGGAGATGGGAACGCTGCTTTCAGCGATCGACATGGGTGGGGCCTCCAGGGCAGACACAGTCGTGGAACTAAAAAGCCATCCTATCGGCCCAGACTCTGTGCACCGAACCCGCTGTGCAGCGGCACGCCGGGGTAACGGCTGGCGCATCGCCAGGGGGGATAAGTAGGGTGGAGCTGTGCGTGACCACCTGCCGCCGGGCTTGCCACCCGACCCGTTCGCCGACGATCCGATGGATCCGTCGGCCGTTCTGGATGCACTGGAGCCCGGACAACCCCTGGACCCGCAGGAACGCATGGCCGTCGAGGCCGATCTCGCCGATCTGGCGGTGTACGAAACACTCTTGGCACACAAGGGCATTCGTGGTCTCGTCGTCTGTTGTGACGAATGCCAGCAGGACCACTACCACGACTGGGACATGCTGCGGGCCAACCTCCTGCAGCTGTTGGTCGACGGCACCGTCCGCCCCCATGAGCCCGCCTACGATCCCGAGCCTGATGCTTACGTGACGTGGGACTACTGCCGCGGCTACGCCGATGCGTCGCTCAACGAGGCGACCTCCGAGCACGACGGCTACCGCTGATTCTTTCTGTTGACGTGCTGGACATCACGTTCAGCGCGTTTGCGGTTGATCTTGCGCTGAGGGCGTAAAAGATCGAGTAAGCAGTACCGCCATTACAGGGTCAACGACTCAACAGCCGGGCCAATGGCCGCGTGAATCAGTGCTGCCCGCGTCCTGATCCGGACGGCGCGTCCGTCGTGGTCGTGACCGACCGCTCCCGCGTCGGCTCCTGCTGCTGCGTTTCCTTGGTCGACGGGGCGACCGACGCCGTCTGCGCCGGTGTGGTCACCGCGGGCGATGTGACAGTCGGGGCGACGGTCGTGACCGTCTGGGCAGGCGCCGGGTTCTGCGTCGGCGACGGTGCAACCGTGGCCGTGGGTGTGGGCGACGCCGTGGCCGGGTTGGTGACGACGGGTTCGCTCGACGGCACGGTTGCGGAATGGGTCGCAGTCTCAGTGGACGGCACCGACGATGGCGCAGAAGTGCTCGTGGCCGTGGATGCCGATGTCGAGGGTGCCGATGTCGAGGTGCTCGACGACGTCGCCGACGTCGTCGCCGACGTAGAACTCGTCGGCTCGGTCGGGGACGTCGAGCTCGTCGTCGTATCCGAGGGCGACGTCGACGCAGTGGACGGCGTCGTGGTTGTGGACGACGTCGCGTCGGACGGCGAGGTGGTCGTCGATGAGCTGGACGTCGTGCTCGAAGAGGTCGACGTCGTCTCGACCACCGGGACCGGCAGCAGCGTCAGCGGCGAGGACGGCAGGACCGGCAGCGGCTCCCCCGGCGGCGGCAAAGTGGCCGCGGGGTTCTGCTCAACCACCTTGTAGGTCAAGGCATTCCACTGCTGGATCAGCTGTTGCTTGTGCTCCGGGGTATCGACGCTCTGCACTTTCGGGCCCAGGGCCTGCAACTTGTCCTGCGCCTGCTGCCACTGACCGTTGTCGATCAGCTGCTGCACCTGTTGCATCTCGGTCTGCGCGGCCAGCATCACCTGGTCGTCGCGGCTGGCCTTGTCGGTGCCGAACATCGCGGTGTGCAGGCCGTACAGCGAGGAGTTCGGTCCGGCGGCGTAGATCGCGGTCCCGAAGCCGCCGAGGCACAACAGCGCCGCGGCGACCGACCCGACGATCGTCAGCGAGGTCCGGGATTCCTTGCGGTGCAACCCATTCTGCAGGGCCGCCACCGCGTCGCGGGCCGTGACGGGCGTCGTCACCGCGGGTTCACGGATACTGTCGCGCCAGTCGGCGAACAGGAACGCGAGCTCGGCTTCCGTAGATTCCGTCGAGTACGCGTGCTGGTCGGCGGCGAGCGCGTCGAAGAATCGGTCGACCCGCCGAATCTCGTTGAGCGAGGGATCGCCGCCATTGGGAGACCACTGTCCGGAGTCAGGCATGGCCACGCTCGTTCGAACCGATCTCGGCCTTCAACCGGGCCAGTGCCCGATGCTGAGCCACGCGGACCGCGCCGGCAGTGCTGCCGACGGCCTCGGCGGTCTCTTCGGCGCTCATGCCGACGACGACGCGCAGAATAAGGATTTCGCGCTGCTTCTCGGGCAGCACCGCCAGCAACCGGTTCATCCGGGCAGCCGCGTCGGCATCGATGGCCATCTGCTCCGGACCCAGTTCGTTCGACGGGCGGTCCGGCAGATCATCGGTGGCTTCAGCCCGGTTGCGGCCGGCGGCACGATGCGCGTCAGCAACCTTGTGAGCGGCAATGCCGTACACGAAAGCCAGGAACGGCCGTCCCTGGTCCTTGTACCGCGGCAGCGCCGTGATCACAGCTAAACACACCTCCTGAGCCACATCGTCTGCGGAAACACCCTGTCGTTCACCGACCCCGAACCGCGCGCGGCAGTACCGAACGACGATCGGGCGGATGGTTTCCAACACCTTGCGGAGCGCATCACGATTGCCGGCAACTGCATCAGCAACGACAGCATCGAGACCATCTCCCGAAAATGTCATCGTGGGCGCATTCTCCAGCGTTACGGACGAGGCGTTGCCGCGGTTGGTATGTCAGGTCAACATTAATGACTGGTGCGGGCGGTCAGATTCATCCCGCCCATCGCCCACCACGGTCGCGGACGGTTATGGCCGCGGCATCGCGGATCTCGGCGATGGCTTCCGGGCTGTGCCCGGCACTGCCGATATCGCTCAACAAACAGCCCAATGCCCAGGTCAGCGGCACCAAGCCGAATTGCCGGGCACGGTCCAGCGCGCTGTCGCCGACCCGGCGGGAGTCGTCGAACCGACCGGCACTGCACAGCGCCGCCGAATACACGACGTCCGTTTTCACGGCGTGGCGCGGCGACCCCAGGTCACCGACGAGCTCCCGAGCGCGCTCGGCATGAGCGACGGACTCCTCGCCCCGACCACTGACCATGGCCAATTCAGCGCTGACCCACGCCAGCCGAACGCGCTGGCGCGGCACCTTGCTGTTTTCGGTCTCGGCCGCGGCCCGCTCGAGCAGCCGGTGCGCCACCCCGAAGCGGCCGATCCCGAGGGCGTCGGCAGCCAGACCGACGAGCGCATCCGCCCGCGCCTGCGCGGCGTCAGGTCGGTGCGCAACCAACGCCCACGCCCGACCGTCGGCGATCCGGGCCAGGCGGTGCCAGCCGAGCTGCCGGAGAAACGAGGCGCGGGTGCTGTGCGCCAGCGACAGCAACGAACCGCGAGCTCGCCGCGACACCGAGTCGAGGTCCGCGACCGCAACCGCGTAGTACCCCTGACCGCCCGCGGCGACGGCGCGCAGCCACAGCTCGTCGACCGAGCGCGCCGCCGGCAGCGGCCAACACGGCAGGTCGTTGCCAAATGCGGCGTCATATAGACGGACGGCTGGCTGGTCGGCAGACAGCGTCGTAGTACCGGTTGCGGTCATCGAGTCAGCACGGTATCAATGCGGCCCTGGCGCTCGGCGGCGTTCTCTCGCGCTGCGAGTTCGGCGGCTTTCGTTAATAATTAATGCTCGTCGTGTTAACAGGATGTCAATTACATCCATTTCGGCCACAAATTGACCGATGTGGCGAACTCGCGCGAACTGCTGAAACACGGTGTTTTCGGCTGCGGTGGATCATATCGGGACCAGCCGTTTCGTTTCCAAAGCGTCGCGAAGATGAACGAGATGTAAATTGTTGACCTGCGCTTATGGGGTTTCGCACAGAGCGTGGCTATTGACGGAATTTGCCGAATCCTTCTACGTTGTGTGCACGAGATGTCATCGGCGACAAGTGCTCGGGTCATTTGCAGATCGACGCGCATCCACAGATTGCGAATAGGACGCGCGGGGAGGAGTCATTTCCCAATGCCACAGCCTCAGCAGCTTCCCGGACCCAACGCCGATATGTGGGATTGGCAGATGCACGGCACTTGCCGGGGCGTCGACTCCGCGGTGTTCTTCCATCCCGATGGCGAGCGCGGCCGGGCTCGGGCCCAGCGCGAAATGCGCGCCAAGGAGATGTGCCGGGCCTGCCCGGTGATCACTCAGTGCCGGTCACACGCACTGGCCGTCGGCGAACCGTACGGCATCTGGGGCGGGCTCAGCGAAAGCGAGCGTGAACTGTTGCTGAAGCGGGGTATTCGCCGCGCGTCGTAATCAACAACGTCCGCCAGCGGCCTCACCCGTCCGGGTGGGGCCGCCCGCATTCGGTCTAGGTGCGGCCCACTCGATCGAAGCTACCGAAGGGCCGGCGGACCACTTGGCCTCGATCTTGGCGTAGCGCCAAATCAGCAGGGAGCCGGTCCAGGTGATCACGAACAGCCCGACAATGACGAAGCCGAGCAGGTTGAAGTCGAGGCCGTTGAGCCAGCCCCAGAACCCGCCCCTCCAGCCCAGCTGCTGAGCCAGCAGGCCGAGCAACTCGATGCCGCCGACGATGAGCGCTACCGCGATGGACAGGCCCGTGACGGTGATGTTGTAGTACACCTTGCGGACCGGCTTGAGAAACGCCCAGCCGTAGGCGAAGTTCATAAATGTGCCGTCGGCGGTATCGAGCAGACTCATGCCCGCGGCGAACAAGACCGGCAAGCACACGATGGCATACCAGGGCAGCCCGGCCGCCGCACCGGTGCCGGCCAGCACCAGCAGCGCGACCTCGGTGGCGGTGTCGAAACCCAACCCGAACAGCACGCCGACCAGGTACATCTGGCTTGGTCTGGTGATCGATTTCATGAGCCCGCCGAACACGCGGTTCAGCAATCCCCGCTTGTCCAGCTGGTCTTCGAGTTCGGTTTCGTCGTAGGTCCCGGAACGCATGTCGCGGAACACCTTCAATGTTCCGCCGAGAATGCCGATGTTGACGGTCGCGATGAGAAGCAGGAAAACGCCCGAAATGCCGGTACCGATCAGGCCGGTGTAGTGGTGCAACGCGGAACCATCCGCGCGGATGGCACCGAGGACCGCCTTGACTCCCGTCGAGAGCAGCGCCGCGAGCCCGCACACGACCGTGGCATGTCCAAGGGAGAAGTACAGCCCGACCGACAGCGGCCGCTGGCCGTCGGCCATCAACTTGCGGGTCGTGTTGTCGATCGCCGAGATATGGTCTGCGTCGAAGGCATGCCGCAATCCGAGTGTGTAAGCGGTCATGCCGACGCCGAGCCCCAGCGCCTTGCCTCCCACGTCGAAGTGTTGCGGAACCACGAGTGCCACCAGCGTGACCCAGCCGATCAGATGCAGCGCCACGACCACGCCGACCATGGCCCCCAATCGCCACCACTCAGCTCTGGTCAGCGCCGCCCATCGAGACCGACCCATCGCCATCAGCCCCGTGCCAGCCGTTGGTTGGTCAGGACGAGCTGACGCAGGGTGCTGTCCTCCAACGCACGACACTGGTCGGGCGTCAGCCGCCCACACACTCGTTCCCAGTGCACCGCGACCTGATCACCGACGGCCACGTCGGGTACCGCGCTGTAACCGTCTCCCCATACCTCTAGGTGCCGCGGCGACGGCTCGGACAGCCGGAGTTCGCGGCCGTCCCACAGCAGCCGGCGGGCCTCTACGCCGATACTGTCGCCGGTCCGAGAAATCACCGTCGCCCACGTGATCCGGCAGTTGTCCAGGACGCGTAGTGGCTGCTCGTCTTTTCCGCGGCCGAGCAATCGCGACCACGGATACACCCCGAACACATGGAAACAATGATTGGCCGCGGCTTCACCGGCCAGGTCCGCGGTCAGATACGACCAGTAATGACCTACGAGCGGCCCGATGACGGCCAACAGATGGCTCGCGAAATCACCGGGATCCAGCGCGGCGGCGATACCGCCTCCCAGCCAATAGGATTCGACGAGGCGGAGGTCCAGCGGGTCGGAGATGCCGGTCATCCTGGACAGCACTTCGAGGTATGGCCACGCACCTGAGAAGCTGCGGGCCGCGTCCCGCACCTGATCGGCGGAGGCGTTGCGCATCGAGGCCAGCGCCGATGGGCCGCAATAACCAAGATGGTTGGGGGCATAGGCGTAGCGGGCGAACATCTCGACGCCCCGGTTGTCCGGGGCCCGCGGAGTTGCCACCGACGGCGTCACTTCAGCTGACCGTCACCTTGCCGGGGCCCATGGCGTCCTCCTTCGCGTCGGCCAACTATCAGGCTAGTTTCGTCCTGCCGCGGCGGACAATGGGCGTAGCGTTGAAAGACGTTCCGGTGGCCCGGGCGGAGGCGGGGTGAGACCCAGTGCATGAACTGTCGCTCTGTGAAGCGATCGCCGGTGTGATCAGACCGTACGCAGTCGACAAGCACGTCGAGGTGGTGCGCGTACAAGTCGGTTCCCTCCGGCAGGTGGTACCCGATTCACTGTCGTTCTGCTGGGGCCTCATCCGCGAGTACGAATCCATGCCCGACGCCGAGCTCGAGCTGGAAATGGTGCCGGCAGAAGTCCTCTGTCACTCGTGCGGACAGCAGTCAGTGCTCACCTCACGGTGGTCGGTGTGCTGCCCGGCGTGCGACAGCGGCGACGTACTGGTGGTCAAAGGCAATGAGTTCCAGGTGACGTCCTTGGACGTGTCCTGAAACTCAGCGCGTGACGAGGACGAGAGGGAGCCACCATGGGCAGATTTCACCGCCACGATGACGGCACGGTCCATTCCCATGAACACGGAGACCACCATCACCAGCATGGCGACCACAGCGGCTACGACACCGGCGCCCAGCGGATCGACGTACTGGAATCGATTTTCGCCGAGAACGATGTGCGTGCGAACATCAACCGAGATACGTTCGAGACCAATGGGATTCGTGCGCTCAATTTGATGAGTTCACCCGGCTCCGGCAAGACGACGGTGCTGGCTGCCACGCTCGATGAACTGAAGAGCGACCTCGCGCTCGGGGTGATCGAAGGCGACATCGCCACCGACCTGGACGCGGCCAAACTCGAGGGCCGCGGCGCGCAGGTGTCGCTGATCAACACCAACAACGGATTCGGCGGCGAATGCCATCTGGATGCGCCCATGGTCAATCGGGCCCTGCAAGGCTTGGATCTTGCAGGGCTTGATCTCGTCATCATCGAAAACGTCGGCAACCTGGTCTGCCCGGCCGAGTTCGACGTCGGCGAGCATGCCAAGGCGATGGTCTACTCGCTGACCGAAGGCGAAGACAAGCCGTTGAAGTATCCCGTGATGTTCCGCGCTGTGGACGTGGTGCTGCTCAACAAGATCGACCTGGCCCCGCACCTCGACGCCGACATAGACACCTACGTGTCACATGTTCGGCTCGTCAATCCCGACGCCACGATTCTGCCGGTCAGCGCGCGCACCGGCGAAGGAATGGCGACATGGTTCGACTGGCTACGCAAATTTGCCAACCATGCCCGCCAACGGCCGAGCAATTGTCAATGATCTTGAATTCCATCATCTTTGGGACCAGCGGATGCAGGTATCCAAGCACTGAATCAATTGATGACCAACCGTCTTTGCCAACGATCTCGCCACCCGGATATCGGTTCCCTGGCAGGTCATCCCGAGCCGTTGACAACCCATTCCACCTGGAGTAAACCGAGAAACAGCGCCGCGCATCGGGCCGATCGTCGACTCCTGCGGCGATGGGATTGAACAACCAGTCCCTAAGAGATCGACGTGGGACCCAGCCCGTCCCGGAAAGAACTGCGCTATGCCCACACCGGCAGCAGTCAAGGCAGAATCGGCATTGATCCACGTCCTCTGGATCAATGCCGGTCTGAGTTGTGATGGCGATTCCGTGGCGCTGACTGCCGCCACTCAGCCCAGCATCGAGGAGATCGCACTCGGTGCGCTCCCCGGTCTCCCCCAAATCGCCGTGCATTGGCCACTCATCGACTTCGAATGCGGCCCGACCGGGGGCGCAGACGATTTCCTCGAATGGTTCTTCAAGGCCGATCGGGGCGAACTCGACCCGTTCGTGCTGGTTGTCGAGGGATCGATCCCCAACGAGCAATTACACACCGAGGGCTACTGGTGCGGGTTCGGCAACAACCCCGCCACCGGGCAGCCGATGACCACCAGCGAGTGGCTGGATCGATTGGCCCCCAAGGCAACCGCGGTGGTGGCTGTCGGCACCTGCGCCGCCTACGGCGGCATCCACGCGATGGCCGGTAACCCGACCGGCGCGATGGGTGTGCCCGACTACCTCGGGTGGGACTGGAAGAGCAAGGCAGGTATCCCGATAGTCTGCGTGCCGGGCTGCCCGATACACCCGGACAACCTGGCAGAGACGCTGACCTACCTGCTCTACATGGCGACCGACCAGGCCCCCATGATCCCGCTGGACGACGCCCTACGGCCCACCTGGCTCTTCGGTGCCACCGTGCACGAAGGCTGTGACCGGGCCGGCTATTACGAACAGGGCGACTTCGCCCACGAGTACGGATCGCCCAAATGCATTGTCAAACTGGGTTGTTGGGGCCCGGTCGTCAAGTGCAACGTGCCGAAGCGGGGCTGGATCAACGGCATCGGCGGGTGCCCGAATGTGGGTGGTATCTGTATCGGCTGCACCATGCCCGGATTCCCCGACAAGTTCATGCCTTTCATGGATGAACCGCCAGGCGGCAAGGTGTCCACCGCGGCGTCGGGTCTGTACGGAAGCGTCATCCGCAACCTGCGCCACATCACCGGACGCACTGTCGACAAGGAACCACATTGGCGCCATCGCGGCACAAAGCTTGAAACGGGAGCGACCCGCACCTGGTAGGTACCCGGTTCCGACCGCCCGCCACCAGCTGGGCGAAATGTATTGCTAGGGAGCGAAGTCCATGACAACGATCATTCCGGAACCATCACACGTCAAGCGCGAACCGGGCCAGCTCGTCGAGATGGCGTGGGACCCCATCACCCGGATCGTCGGCAGCCTCGGCATCTACACGAAGATCGACTTCGAGAACCGCGAAGTCGTGGAATGCCACAGCACGTCGTCGATCTTCCGCGGCTACTCGATCTTCATGAAAGGCAAAGATCCGCGGGACGCCCACTTCATCACCAGCCGCATCTGCGGCATCTGCGGGGATAACCACGCCACCTGTTCGTGCTACTGCCAGAACATGGCCTACGGCGTAAAGCCACCACATCTGGGGGAATGGCTCGTCAATCTGGGCGAGGCCGCGGAATACATGTTCGACCACAACATCTTCCAAGAGAACCTGGTCGGCGTCGACTACTGCGAGAAGATGGTCGCCGAGACCAACCCGAGTGTGCTCGCCAAAGCCGAGAACACGCTGGCACCCCACTCCGAGGCCCACGGCTACCGGACCATTGCCGACATCATGCGCACGCTCAACCCGTTCACCGGCGAGTTCTACCGCGAGGCACTCCAGGTCAGCCGGTGGACGCGAGAAATGTTCTGCCTCATGGAAGGCCGACACGTCCACCCGTCCACGCTCTACCCCGGGGGCATCGGCACAGTGGCCACCGTCCAGCTGATGACCGACTACATGACCCGGCTGATGCGCTACGTCGAGTTCATGAAGAAGGTCGTGCCCATGCACGACGACCTGTTCGACTTCTTCTACGAGGCTCTACCCGGCTACGAACAGGTCGGTCTGCGCCGCACCCTACTGGGCTGCTGGGGCTCGTTCCAGGATCCGGAAGTCTGCAACTTCGCCTACCGCGACATGGAACGCTGGGGCGATGCGATGTTCGTGACCCCGGGTGTCGTCGTGGACGGCAAGTTGGTCACGCATTCGCTGGTTGACATCAACCTGGGAATCCGAATCCTTTTGGGCAGTTCGTATTACGACGACTGGACCGACCAGGAAATGTTCGTGAAGAACGACCCGCTCGGCAACCCCGTCGATCGCCGGCACCCGTGGAATCAGCACACCAACCCACATCCGCAGAAGCGCGACATGGAAGACAAGTACAGCTGGGTGATGTCGCCGCGCTGGTTCGACGGCAAGGACCACCTGGCCCTGGACACCGGTGGTGGGCCGCTGGCCCGGCTGTGGTCCACCGCGCTGGCTGGTCTGGTCGACATCGGCTACGTGAAGTCGACGGGACACAGTGTGCAGATCAACCTGCCCAAGACCATCCTCAAGGGGCCCGTCGAACTGGAGTGGAAGATCCCGCAGCACGGCAGCAACACCATCGAACGCAACCGTGCCCGCACCTACTTCCAGGCCTACGCGGCGGCCTGTGCACTGCATTTCGCGGAAAAGGCGCTCGCCGAGATCCGGGCCGGCCGCACCAAGACGTGGGAGAAGTTCACGGTGCCCGACGAGGCCATCGGCTGCGGCTTCACCGAAGCCGTGCGCGGCGTGCTGAGCCACCACATGGTGATCCGGGACGGCAAGATCGCCAACTACCACCCGTATCCGCCGACGCCGTGGAACGCCAATCCCCGGGACAGCTATGGCACACCGGGACCGTACGAGGATGCCGTGCAGGGCCAGCCGATCTTCGAGGAGAACGACCGGGAGCATTTCAAAGGCATCGACATCATGCGTACGGTGCGAAGTTTCGATCCGTGTCTGCCATGCGGGGTGCACATGTACCTGGGTGACGGAAAAACCCTGGAACGTTTGCACTCCCCGACGCAGTCCGTAACCGGGGACTAGTCAGTGGGCGCGCCCGACGACGCACATTGGCGCACGGCGGGAGACCGGATACAGACGCTGCTCGACGCCAGCTCGGCGGCCGGGCCGGTGGCGCGTGAGCGCGCCGAATTGTTGGTAGGCGAAGTCACCGATCTGTACGGTGCTGCGCTGCAACGGATCATCGGGCTGCTCGCCGCCACACCTGAGTTCGTCGAGCAGTTCGCCGCCGACGATCTGATCGCCAGCCTGCTACTGGTGCACGGCCTGCATCCGCACGACACCAGACGGCGCGTCGAGGACGCACTGGACAAGGTCAGGCCGTATCTCGGTTCTCACGGCGGCGATGTCGCCGTGCTGAGCGTGGCCGAGGAGCCTGGCGGCGCGGCCGTACGGTTGCAATTCTCGGGTAGCTGCAAGAGCTGTCCGTCGTCTGCGGTGACGCTGGAGCTCACCGTCGAAGACGCCATCCGCGCGGCCGCCCCGGAGGTCAGCACCATCGAGGTGGTCGCGGCCCAGCCCGAAACCGGGGTGATACCGCCGGATACGCTGCTGAGCCGGATTCACCGCAACGGCCACACCGGGTCCGCCTGGCATCCGGTGCCGGAGCTTGCTGACCTGAAACACGCTGAGGTCGGCGGGTTCCGGGTCGCGGGCAGCACAGTGCTGGCGTGCCGGCTCGGCGAGAACTGGTTTGTCTACCGGGACCGGTGTGGGCGCTGTGGTGATTCCCTGGCGGGAGCCGCACTGCACCCCCGCGTCGCAGCGCCCGACCCGCTGCTGCGCTGCCCCCGCTGCCACGCCCATTTCGACGTCGTGCATGCGGGCACCTGCGTCGACGAAAACTCTTCAACTGCCGAACATCTCGATCCGCTACCGGTGCTGATGCGCGACGGCGTACTGTCCATCGCCTTGGCTGCGGAACCGACCACGGCGGGTGTGCCATGACGAGTGCATACGACGTCCTGGCGCGGATCCGCGCCAGCCGGTCACTGCCTCCGGCCGGCGGTGAGCGGTGCGAGATGTGTTCGGAGCAGATCGCCGCAGAGCACCAACATGTGGTGAACATCGAAGGCCGACAGTTGATGTGCGTCTGCCGGGGCTGCTATCTGCTGTTCACCGACGTCGATGCCGCGCTGCGCTACCGCGCGGTCCCCGACCGGTATCTCACTTTCCCCGAGTTCGCGCTCGGCCACCGCGAATGGGAACTGCTGCAGATACCCGTCGGCTTGGCGTTCTTCTTCAGCAACTCCGCCCTCGACCGCACCGTTGCCTTCTACCCGGGGCCAGCCGGCGCCACGGAATCCGAACTGGACCTTGACATTTGGGACGACATCCGGGCTGCCGATCCGCGTGTCGACCTCCTGGCCGCGGACACCGAGGCACTGATCGTGCGGGTGCCGGACGGCCCGCTGCCCATCGAATGCCATCTGGTGCCCGTCGATGCCTGCTACGAGTTCGTCGGCCGCCTGCGGATGCTGTGGCGTGGCTTCGACGGCGGGCAGCAGGTCCACGAATACGTCGAGGAATTCTTCACTGCGATCACCGAACGCGGCAAGGTCGTGACGCCGTGACCGAGGTAACCTTCGCCGTCGTCGACGTTGTCCCCGAGCCCTACGCGGTGGCCCCGGTACTGACTGCACGGGTAAGGATCGCGGCGGCCGGCGACGAGCCGGTGCACGCCATCGCCTTGCGTGCCCAGATCCGCATCGAGCCGCTGCGCCGCGGCTACACCGAGGACGAGGCGGCCGCGCTGCTGGACCTGTTCGGTACCCGCGACCGCTGGGACACCACGCAACACACCTTTCTGTGGCAGCACAGTGGCGTCATGGTGCCCGGATTCAGCGGCACCACTCAGGTCGATCTCCCCCTGGAGTGCACCTACGACTTCGAAGTCACCGCGGCCAAGTTCTGCCATGCACTGCGCGACGGCCACATCCCCTTGCAGTTCCTGTTCAGTGGCACGGTTTTCACCAAGGGGCAGCGTGGCTTCGCCGTCACGCCGGTGCCCTGGGATCGAGAAGACCACTACGACCTGCCGGTATCGGTATGGCGCGACCTCATCACCATGCACTATCCGCACACCGGCTGGATCAGGTTGCATCACAACACCATCGACGCATTGGTCGACTACAAGGCCCGGCATGCGTTGCTCGGCCTCGACGACGCGGTCACGGCGTTGTTGGCCTGCCAGACTGCGGAGGACCTCCGATGACTGCTTCCTGGGAACGCGCCAGAGCCGTTGCCGACGCGGTGCTCTACGAGGGGTATCTGCTCTATCCCTACCGGTCGACCTCGGGAAAGAACCAGTCCCGCTGGCAATTCGGCGTGCTCGGCCCACAGTGGGCGGCCGAGCTCGGGCTCGGCGAGGATGACACTCTCTCGGCGCAACTTCTCGTCAGCCCCGGGCCTGACACGGCGCTGACCATCGTCGTGCGGTTCCTGCAGCTGCAACACCGCGCCGTCGAACGAGACACCGCTGACGGCTTCGCACCGGTCCACGAACTGACGGTGGCCGACCGCACCTGGCTCACCTGGGACGAAGCGGTGGCATGCGAGATGTCGTTCGGGCCGCTGCGCGAATCCGAACTCGAGACGCCGCAGACGCTGCCGATCATCATTGCCGGTGGGCGCGACGTCGAGCCCTTCGAAGGCGGCAGATTGGTCCGGAGCCGCGTGGAGTTGCGCGCCGAGCTGACGGTGCGGGCCGAACCCGATGACGGCCTGCTGCGCATCAGCCTGGCGCTGCGCAATACCGCTGCGGCACCGGCAGACAAGGATGCCGCGATCGCCCACTCACTGATCGGCACCCACCTGATCGCCGAAGTCACCGGCGGCGAATTCGTCTCGCTGCTGGAACCGCCCGTGTCGGCCGTCGACGCCGTCCGCCGCTGCCTGCGGCACCGCTGCTTCCCGGTACTGGCCGGTCCGCCCGGGGACACCACGCTGATGCTGGTGTCTCCGATCATCCTGTACGACCATCCCGAGATCGCCGAGCAGAGCGAGGGCGCCCTGTTCGACTCGACCGAGATCGACGAGATCCTGACGTTGCGCGTCATGACGATGACCGACGCCGAGAAGGCGCAGGCGCGCGCCACCGACCCGCGCGCGGCGGAGATCATCGATCGCTGCGACGCGATGTCACCGGAAGCACTGCTGAATCTGCATGGAGTGTTGCGTAATCCACACGCCGGCGGCGACGTTCGATCGTTGATACCCGAGGTGCCCGAAGGCATGGACTGGTGGGACCCGCTGGCGGACACCGCGGTCGCCCCGAACGTCGATGCCGTGCTGGTGAACGGGGTGCGAGTCAGTCGCGACAGCCGGGTCCGGCTGCACCCCTGTCGCCGCGCCGATGCACAGGACCTGTTCTACGCCGACAAGGTGGCCCGAGTCACCTGCGTACACGAGACGGTCGACGGAGACCAGCAGATCGGCGTGGTCCTCGAGGACGATCCGGCCGCCGAGATGCACGACTGGTACGGCCGCTATCTGTACTTCGCACCTGACGAGGTCGAACCACTGGATGAAGGGATATCACCATGGAAGTAGTGGGTTGGATTGCCGTGATCGTCGTCGCGGCAGTGGTGGTGGTCGCAGGGGTCGTCGGCGTCCGCTCCATCCCGGATGCGCGCCGATACCTGCGCATGCGACGGATGTGACGGAGGCACTGCCACGCAACAGATCCTGGTAGCCGGTATCGGCAACATCTTCCTCGGCGACGACGGCTTCGGACCCGAGGTGCTCCGTCATATCACCGCTGCCGCACAACCTGGTGTCCGCCTGACGGACTACGGCATCAGGGGCATGCACCTCGCCTACGATCTCCTCGGCGAGTGGGACGCGCTGGTGCTTGTCGACGCACTCCCCTGCCGGGACGCGCCGGGGACCGTGCGCGTCTTCGAGGCCAGTCACCAATCGCTCACGGAGGCGGTGGGCCTGGACGCGCACGCCATGGACCCCACAACGGTGTTCGCCAGCCTGAACGCGCTCGGCGGACAAGCCCCCTACACCGTCGTCGTAGGGTGCGAGGTTGCCGACGTCGACGACCGGATGGGTCTGTCCGATGTCGTTGCCGCCGCGGTCCCGGCTGCCGCCCGCGCCGTCGAAAACGTTGTCGCCGAACTACTCAGCCGCACGCCGGCCCGGGAGGGCTGACCGATGTGTCTGGGTATACCGGGGCGGGTCATCCAGATGCTGGACGGCTACGGCGACCAGCTCGCACTGGTCGATGTCGCCGGTGAGCCACGCAAGGTCAATGTCGGAATGCTGCCAGACGAGACCTTCGATGCCGGCGACTGGGTGATCATCCACATGGGTTTCGTCCTCGAAAAGACTGACGCCGCAGGCGCCGCGGCGGCACTGGACGGCCTCAAACTGATGGGCAACGACGACCGAGGCGCGTCATGACACGCCAACGGTTACGCATCTGCGCACACGGCGTCGTCCAGGGCGTCGGCTTCCGGCCATTCGTCTACACGACCGCGGCGGCGCTCGGACTGAGCGGGTCGGTGCGCAACGACAGCTCCGGGGCGATCATCGAGGTGGAGGGCGACACCAGCGCCATCGGGGATTTCCTGGATCGGCTGAAGAACCACCCACCACCGCTCGCCGTCATCGAATCTGTTCAGACGCAGGATCTTCCGATATGCGGCGGCACCGGATTCGCCATCACCGACACCTCGCACTCCGGCGGCGGCCGTACCCTCGCCTCCCCCGACGTCGCGATCTGCGACGACTGTGCAGCAGAGCAGCGCGACCCTGGCAACCGGCGCTACCGGCACCCGTTCGTCAACTGCACCAACTGCGGGCCTCGCTTCACCATCATCGCGACGCTTCCCTACGACCGCGCCGCCACCACCATGGCCGATTTCCCGATGTGCCCGGACTGTGCGCGCGAATACGCCGACCCGGCCGACCGTCGCTTCCACGCGCAGCCGGTCTGCTGCCCGCAGTGCGGACCGACGCTGAACTTCCGCGACCACGACGGCATCAGCACCGGCGGCGAAGCCGGCCTCCGCTGTGCACGGAACCTGTTGCGCGACGGCGGCATTCTTGCGGTCAAGGGCATCGGCGGATATCACCTGGCCTGCGACGCCGCCAACGGCGCAGCCGTGGCAACGCTGCGGCGGCGCAAGCGTCGCGGAGACAAGCCATTCGCGGTGATGGTTCCCGACCTGGCGACGGCGCGTGGTATCGCCGATGTGAACGATGCTGCCGCACAGTTACTCTCGGGCATCCAGCGCCCGATCGTGCTGCTGCCCAAGCGGAACGACACCGCTCTTTCCGCTCTGGTCGCGCCGCACAATCCGGACATCGGCGTCATGGTCGCGTACACCCCGCTGCACGCCCTGCTGTTCGGACTACCCGGCGACGATCCGGGTCCCGAAGTACTGGTGATGACGTCGGGAAACCTTGGCGGCGAACCGATCTGCTTCACCGACGCCGATGCCTTGGACCGCCTCGCCGCGCTGGCCGACGGCTGGCTGCTGCACAACCGGGCGATCCTGGTGCCCTGTGACGACTCGGTGGTCCGGGTGATCGACGGGGACGAGATGCCGATCCGCCGGTCACGTGGCTACGCGCCGCTGCCCGTCGCGCTGCCAGTACCCGTCGCGCCGACGTTGGCCGTCGGAGCCGATCTCAAAAACACATTGGGCGTGGCCGACGGGAAGTATGCCTGGCTGAGCCAGCACGTCGGCGATATGGACGACCTGGCCACCCTTTCGGCGTTCGATGCGGCGCAACAACATCTGCAGGAGCTGACGGGCGTGGTCCCCGAGAATCTGGTCGCCGACGCCCACCCCGGCTACCGGTCCACCGCGTGGGCACACCGCAATGCCGGCGGACGGCCGGTCCGCACGGTCCAGCACCATCACTCCCATATCGCCGCGGTGATGGCCGAGCATGGCCTGGACGGCAGCAGCCAGGTGCTCGGATTCGCCTTCGACGGAACGGGTTACGGCCCTGACGGTGCGATCTGGGGCGGCGAGGTGCTGGTTGCCGACTACAAGGGCTACCGGCGAGCGGCGCAGTTGCGATATGCGCCGCTGGCCGGAGGTGACGTGAGCGTCGAGCGACCGTATCGCATGGCGCTTTCGCACCTGTGGGCCGCCGGCTTGCCATGGAGTGACGATCTGCCGCCGGTACAGGGCTGCCCAGACGACGAAGGCGCGGTCCTGGCCCACCAGCTGCGGACGGGACTTGGCTGTGTGCCGACCTCCAGCATGGGCCGGCTTTTCGACGCCGTGGCCGCACTGGCCGGCGTGCGGCAAACCGTCGACTACGAAGCGCAAGCGGCCATTGAGCTGGAGGGTCTGTCCCGCGGTACACATTGCGGCGCAGTCACTTACGCCTTCGACATCATTGCGGGCGATCCCGTGCTCGTCGATCCGGCGCCGGTGCTCAGGGCCGTCATCGACGATCAGCGTGCCGGCACTCCTGCCGGCGTGATCGGAGCGCGCTTTCACCAGGCGGTGGCCGGGGTCGTCGTGGAACTCGCTGAGCTCGAGTCGAAAGTGACCGGCATCCGCATCGTCGCCTTGTCCGGGGGCGTGTTCCAGAACGCGCTGCTGCTCGGGCTGGTGCTGGGTGGTCTGCACGCCAAGGGGTTCGAGGTGATCACCCACCGCCACGTCCCGCCCAACGACGGGGGCATCGCATTGGGCCAACTACTGGTGGGCAATTCAAACTGAGAAGAGGAGCACTCCCATGTGTTTGGCAGTTCCGGGGAAAATCCTGAGCCTGTCCGAGCGGGACGGCACTCTGATGTCCCTCGTCGACTTCGGCGGCATTCAGAAAGAGGTCTGTCTGCAATACATCCCGGACGCGGCGGTCGGCGAATACGTCGTCGTCCACGTGGGATTCGCCATCCAACGACTCGACGAGGAATCGGCGCTCAAGACATTGGCCGAGTTCGAGCACCTCGGCGTCCTCAATGAGGAATTCGGGGACGGGTTCACGATCGCCGCACGTCAAGCAACCGAGGTGACACCATGAAGTATCTGGATGAGTTCAGCAATCCCGAGCTGGCGGGTAAGCTCGTCGACCAGATCAGGGCCGCCACCAGCAGACGTTGGTCGATCATGGAAGTGTGTGGCGGGCAGACACATTCGATCATCCGTCACGGCATCGACCAGCTGTTGCCCGACCAGATCGAGATGATCCACGGCCCGGGCTGCCCGGTGTGCGTGACTCCTCTGGAGATGATCGACAAGGCACTCGAGATCGCGTGCCGGCCCGACGTGATCTTCTGCTCCTTCGGCGACATGCTGCGGGTGCCGGGCAGCTCCAAGGACCTGTTCCGGATAAAGAGCGAAGGCGGCGACGTGCGGGTGGTGTACTCACCACTGGATGCCTTGACCATCGCACGGAACAACCCGGACCGGCAGGTGGTGTTCTTCGGCATCGGATTCGAAACGACTGCGCCCGCCAACGCGATGACCGTCTATCAGGCCAAAAAACTTGGCATACAAAACTTCTCATTGCTCGTGTCGCACGTCCTCGTACCACCGGCGATCGCGGCAATCATGGAGTCACCGACTTGTCGGGTCCAGGCGTTCCTGGCCGCCGGGCACGTGTGCTGCGTCATGGGAACGGATGAGTATCCGGCACTGACCGAGACGTACCGGATCCCCATCGTGGTCACCGGATTCGAGCCGCTGGACATCCTGGAAGGTATCCGGCGCACGGTGATTCAGCTGGAGGCCGGCAGGCACGAATTGGAGAACGCTTATCCGAGAGCCGTTCAGGCGCAGGGAAACACCGCGGCCAAGGCGATGCTGGAGGACGTCTTCGAGGTCACCGACCGGACCTGGCGCGGGATCGGCATGATTCCCAAGAGCGGCTGGCGCCTCTCGGCTGCCTACCGCGATTTCGACGCGGAGTACCGGTTCTCGGTCACGGGCGTCCACACCGCCGAATCCGCCATCTGCCGCTCGGGCGAGGTGCTTCAGGGCCTCATCAAACCGCACGAGTGCGCCGCATTCGGCAAGGAGTGCACTCCGCGCAACCCGCTGGGCGCGACGATGGTCTCGTCGGAGGGCGCCTGCGCTGCCTATTACCTCTACCGGCGCCTCGAGGTGACACATGCCTGAAATGGACATCGAGTCCTGGGTCTGCCCGACTCCGCTGCGCGATGCACCGAACATTGTGATGGGACACGGTGGCGGCGGCGCGATGTCGGCCGAACTGATCGAGCACTTGTTCCTGCCGGCATTCGGTCCGGCGGCCGACGCCGGTATGGGTGACTCGGCCGTCATGGCGGTCGGAGACATCCGGTTGGCGTTCTCCACCGACTCATTCGTGGTCAAGCCGCTGACGTTCCCCGGCGGCACCATCGGCGACCTCGCGGTCAACGGAACCATCAACGATCTCGCGATGGCCGGAGCGCAACCGTTGGCGTTGTCGACGGCGTTCATCCTCGAAGAAGGCACCGCGCTGCAGGAAATCGCGCATGTCGCCCACGCCGTCGGCACCGCCGCGCTCGCGGCCGGGGTGAAGCTGGTGACCGGAGATACCAAGGTGGTCGATTCCGGTCATGGCGACGGCGTGTTCATCAACACCGCGGGAATCGGCGTCGTCGACCCGCGCGTCGATATCCGTCCGCAGCGGGCCATGCCCGGTGACACCGTGATCGTCAGCGGCGACATCGGCGTGCACGGGGTCGCGGTGATGAGCTGCCGCGAAGGTCTGACCTTCGCGACCGCGGTGGCCAGCGACACCGCGCCGCTGCACGGACTGGTAGCCGCGATGATCGACACCGGCGCAGACCTGCACGTCCTGCGTGATCCCACCCGGGGCGGAGTGGCCGCGACGCTCAACGAGATCGCGAAGACCGCGCACGTCGGGGTGGCGCTGGACGAACGCACCTTCCCGATCCCGCCCGAGGTTCGCGACGCGTGCGGCCTCCTCGGCCTGGACCCCCTGCAGGTGGCGAATGAAGGCAAGCTGTTGGCCTTCGTGCCCGCCGACGACGCAGATCGGGTGCTGGCCGCGATGCGCAGCCACCCACTCGGCGCGCGGGCCGCGGTGATCGGTCAGTGCGTCACCGAGCATCCCGGGATGGTCGTCGCCCGGACCGCGCTCGGCGGCACTCGCGTGGTGGACCTGCCCATCGGAGAGCAGCTACCCCGGATCTGTTAGTCCGGTTCGCCGTACTCGTCGAACCAGTAGGCAAGTTTCCCGCGGCGGCTCACCGCGCGCAGTCTGCGCTCGGTGGCCTCGCGGGTGGTGCTGGTGCTGACGATCAGCAGCTCGTCACCGGCTTCGATACGGGTGTCAGGCTGCGGCACGAAGGTGTGACCCTTGCGGATGATCAGTGTGATGACGCTGGGATCGGGCAGTCGCAGCTCCAGCACCGTCACGTTGTGCAGTCGCGATTGCGGCAACACGGTGAGGGTGAGCAGCTCGGCGTCGAGCACGTCGAGCGGCGCCGATTCCACCTGAAGCTCGCGCGTGATGTCACGCCGGATGAGGCCGAGCCAGTGCGCTATCGGCTTCAGGCTGGGTCCCTGGACCAGCGTGAAGACCACGACCAGCACGAACACGATGTTGAGAAGCCGGTAGCTGTCCGGGACGCCCGTGACGATCGGGTAGGTGGCCAGCACGATCGGCACCGCGCCGCGCAGCCCCGCCCACGACAAAAAGGCCTGTTCTCGCCACGGCACTCGAAAACCGATCAGCGACAACACCACTGACAGTGGTCGAGCCAGCAGCAGCAAGACGAGACCGACCAGGACGGCCGGAATCAGGTCGCGGCCGAGCTGGCTGGGGTTGACCAGCAATCCGAGCAGGACGAACAGCCCGATCTGCGCCAGCCAGCCCAGCCCTTCGGCGAAGGATCGGGTGGCGGCCCGGTGCGGCAGCCCGGAATTCGCCAGCACCAAGCCCGTCACGTACGCGGCGAGGAATCCGCTCGCGTGGGCCACCCCCGATGCGGCGAAGGCCACGGTGCCCAGGCCGAAGGTGGCCAGCGGGTACAAGCCCGACGCCGGTAGCGCGATCCGGCGCAGGGTGACGGCGCCGAGATAGCCGCACAAGACGCCGATCCCGGCTCCGGCGAGCAGTTCATACGCGAGGCTGAGCAGCGCCTCCCCCGCCTCGAAATGCAGCGGGACCGCGCTGAACATCAAGACCAGGATGACGGCCGGCGCATCGTTCAGACCGGACTCGGCTTCCAGCAGACCAGCCAGCCGCCGCGGCAGTGGCAGCACCCGCAGCACGGAGAACACCGCCGCCGCGTCGGTCGATGAGACGATGGCGCCCAGCAGAAGTGCGAGCTGCCAAGGGAGGCCGAGGAGTAGGTGCGCGCCTGCCGCGGTGACCACGGTGCTGATGGCCACGCCCAGCGTGGCCATCACCGCCGCGGGCGCGATGCTCTTTCGGACGTCACTGAAGTGGGTGGTGAGACCACCTTCGATGAGGATCATCGTGAGTGCGGCCGTGCCCAGGTCGCGGGCGAGCGTGACGTCGTCGAACCTCAGTCCGATGCCGTCCTCCCCGAGCAGAACACCGACCCCCAGGAACAGCAACAGACTGGGGAGGCCGGCCCGGGTGGCCAATCGGGTGGCGACGATGCTGGCCAGCAGCACCAGGGCACCGACGAGCAGTACCCGGTACATCTCCTCCAGCGTCATCGGTCCCCGTTCAGATCTGTGGCCACGGCCGAGCCAAATGTATCCGGCCGGTAGGCGACAATGACTGCGTGAGCACCCGGGGCATGCGCGTGGCTATCGCCGGCGCCGGCGCGGTGGGCCGGTCGGTGGCGCAGGAACTCGTCGCCAACGGCCACAAGGTCCTTCTGATCGAGCGCGACATCCAGAAGTACGAACCGCACACGGTCCCCGAGGCCGACTGGCTGTGGGCCGACGCCTGCGAGGTGGCCTCGCTGGAGGAATGCGGCATCGAGATGTGCGACGTCGTGATCGCCGCGACCGGCGATGACAAGGCGAATCTCGCGATGGCGCTGCTGGCGAAAATAGAATTCAGCGTGCCGCGGGTGGTCGCTCGCGTGAACAACGTGGCCAACGAATGGCTGTTCACCGCGGACTGGGGTGTCGACGTCGCAGTGTCCACGCCGCACGCGATGGCCGCCGGCGTCGAGGGCGCCATCGACGTCGGCCACCTGGTGCGGCTGATGGGACTACGTCAGGGGCATGCCAACCTGACAAAATTCACGCTGCCACCGGACAGCCCGTTGATCGGCCACATCATCGGGGACATGACCCTGCCGCCGAACACCCTCTTGGTGACGGTGCAGCGCGGCAGCAGGATCATCGTGCCGCAATCCGGCGACAGCTTCGAGGCTGGCGACGAACTGCTGTTCGTGGCAGACGAATCCGTCGACGACGGAGACATCCACGACCTCATCCACGGCAGCTAGAGCGCGTAGCAGTACCTACTGGTCGGCACCGAATCCAGATTCGTGTGAGCGCCGAAGCGCATGACGCTCTCGACCATGAGCGTCATGCGACGCTGCAGTTCGGCATCGTCGCCGCCGCTGCCGTAGAACGCATGTGCGTCGGTCATGGCCGCCATGTGGAACAGTTCCTCGACGACGGCGTCGACCCGGTCGGCGCCGTGCACCGTCCGCAGCACCCGGTTCTGCACATAGCCGAACGTGTCCTGGGTGTCGATGGCGACGCTGGTGTGCTGCCCCTGCCAAATCTCGAGCCAGTCGGCCGGGTCGAGCCCCGCCGGGATGCGCAGGAATCCGATCTGCGCCAACGCCGTCGTCCGAACCCCGTTTTCCACACTGGGCGGGACCAGGCGCACCGTCTCCTCGACCTCCCAGCCGGCACTGCGCTGAGAGATCGCCGCCAGCAGGTCTGAAATCGAATCGACGACCTCTTTCGATCGGGCGGCAGTCCACACACTGACCACCGCGGACACCGGGCTGTCGAACGTGGTGATGCGCAACATCGCCGTCTCGACGTCCGCGTCGTCGACGTTGATCTGCAACCGGTTCACCCCCGCGGCCCGCAGCAGAACGTGCAATTGCCTCGACTGCAGCGCCGTGTCCAAACCCGAGCCCCACAACGCGTAGACCAGCTTCACGGCGTCAGCCATGCTTGGCAGCCATCGGCTCGGCCTGCATGACCCCGCCGGCCTGGAGCCACTCGCCCACCGCCCTCGGCGCATCGCGGACGGGGTTGTAGACGTCCTCCTCAGAGGAGAACAGGTTGTCCCCGGCATAGACGAGGCGGGTGATGTTGGGGAAGCCGAACACCTTGCCCGGCTCGGTCGGATGGTCGAGGGCGTTGATGATCTCGGTGACGATCGCGCCGTTCTCCTCATCAATCGCGACCCAGGTGTGCGGGAATCGCATGTGCGGGAACGGCTTCATCACGCCCACGATCCATTCGCGAACGGCCTCGCGGCCGTGCATCTCGCCGTAGGCGTGCTCGATGTAGTGCACGTCTTCGGTGAACAGATCGGCGAACGGGGCCCAGTCACCGGTACTCGAACAGACCTCGACGACCTTGGTGTAGTGCTCGAGCGCGGCCACCAGCTCGTCCCGCGTGAATCGTGGCATGTCCGAACCTCCAGAGGTTACTAGAATCAATTTCAGTTTTGGGACTCTACCCAACAACTAGAATTCGCTCCAGACCCAAAAAGGAGCTGCACCTTGGCACGAATCGCCGAACCCCGCCCAGCCGCTGAGCCCAGCTCCGCCGTGCAGCAGCAGCGCCGCGACGCGATCCTCAAGGCCACCGCGGCCCTTGCCGCCCAGAAACCCGCCGACCAGGTACAGATGAACGAGGTCGCCCGCGCCGCCGGCGTCGCGCTCGGCACGTTGTACCGCTACTTCCCCTCGAAGACCCACTTGTTCGTCGGCCTCATGGCCGACCGCGTGGACCAGATGCAGGACGGCATCCATCGCCGGAAGGCCCCGGCCGGTGCCGCGGCCGATCGCGTGTTCGATGTCCTGTCGCGCGCCACCCGTCCGATGTTGCGCCAGCCCCACCTGACGGCGGCCATGCTCAACTCACTGAACACCGCCGACGCGACGGCGGTGGCCGAGGTGGGCCATATCGACCGCCAGGTGCGCAGCATGCTGCTGACCATCTGCGGGGTGGATGATCCTGGGCCACAAGATATTTCGCTGATGCGCCTGGTTCAGCACACCTGGCACGGCATCTTGCAGTCCAGCCTGAACGGGCGGATCTCCGCCGACGAGACCGAAGCCGAAATTCAGTTGGCGTGCCGGCTGATCCTGGCTCCGCTTGCCGGCACCGAATAGCGCCGCCTAGGCCCGAAAACAACCTTCGAAGTGGCCGTTCTCGATTCCCGCGGTCTGCATGAACGAGTGCGCGACGACCGGACCGACCAGGTGAAACCCGGCTTCCCGCAACGCCGCTGACAGCTGAATGGACTCAGGGCTGACCATCCGGCCGTCATCCCAGCTCCTGAGTCGATGACGCTGCCGTGGTTCATGCTGCCAGCACAATCGCGAGAGCGAATGCTTCGACAGCAGCCGGGCATTGTGCACGGTGGCCTCGATCTTTCGCCGATTGCGAATGATGCTGGTGTCCGCCATCAATCGCTCGACGTCGTCGGTGGTCATCGCGGCCACGGACGCCGGTACGAATCCGCTGAACGCGTGACACAGGCTGTCCCGCTTGTCGAATACGGCCGCCCAGGACAGCCCGTTCTCGAAGTATGTCAATGCGAGTAGCTCGAATAGCGCAGTGTCGTCGCGGGTCGGCATACCCCATTCCAGGTCGTGATAGGTCCGCAAATCCCGGCCCGTTTCGGTCGCCCACCGACACCTGGCGACACCATCCGCAGCGGTGACCACGGTGGGCAGTGCCGCCGACATCCCGACGCCTGCCATCGCTCTCATCTCACGGACCGCCGTCAGACGTAGCCATGTGCCGCCGCAAGCTTCTCCGCATCTTCAAGCGCCTTTGCCAGATCGCCGGCCGGATTGTCGGTCAGCATCGTGGGCTGAAATCGCAATTCGTCGACCTCCCGAATCCCAGCTTGATTGAGCCACATGCGCAGGTATGCCGCGTGATGGTCTACTCCGAATGCCGGTTCGGCGACACCCCGTGCGTACACGCCGGAGGTGAGGGCAAGGGTGGCATGCTTGCCCGTGAGCAGTCCCCGGTAGCCGGCCTGCGGGTCCAGACGCCACAGAATCCCCGGCTGATGAACCAGATCGATGAAATGCTTGAGCCGGTAGGGAATTCCGGAGTTCCACATCGGCGAAGAAATGAGATACCGGTCGGCAGACGTGAAGCGGTCAGCGATTGCCACGATCTCGTCCCAGGCCGACTGTCCGGCGCCATCTTGCCCGGCTCCTTTGATGACGTTCATCTTCGCAGCCGCTTTGTCGCCGTCGAATGCAGGAAGCTCTGTGTCCCACAGATCGAGGATATCGATCTCGAGGTGCGGATTGGCTGCCGTCAGCGCATCGAGATACGCCGTGGCGATCTGCCTCGACGTCGAATCACTCTTACGCGGAGACGCCTGCAGGTAAAGCAATTTCGTCATGGCCGGACTTCCTTTCAGCGATCCGAAGGCACTTCGGTAAACCCAGGTTCGCCCCCGTCGACCACGGAGTTGAATCGGATGCGGGTGTCCAGGCGCTCGTTGATCTCCTCGATCGCGGCATCGGGAAGCGCTGTGACATCACAGTTTTCGGCGATTCGGGAGGGTGTGACCGATGCCGTCAGGACTGCGCTGCCGCGTTGGATCCCCCACGCCAGCAGGACCTGCGCGGGCGCCTTCCCGAACCGCTGCGCCATCGAGACGATGAGCGGATCGTCGAGCAATCGTGGTTCGAGTGCATGCCCGAGCGATGCGAACGCCAGCAAGATGGCGCCATGGGTCTCGGCCAGTTCGTGCAGTTCCCACTGCGGGTGGTATGGGTGCGCCTCGACCTGGACGACTGCTGGCTTGATCCGCGCGAATTCCAGCACGTCCCTGGTCCTTTCGGCACTGATGTCAGAAAGTCCGATCGCGCCGACAAGCCCTTCGTCGACGAGATGCTCCATGGCGGCCCACGTTTCAGCCAGGGTGACGCCGTTGTCATAGATCACGTTCCCATGCGCGTCCCGGGGATCCTGGTCATCGCCCGACTGGAACGCGAACGGCGTGTGCACCAGGTACAGGTCGAGGGTGTCCAATCCCAACCGGTTCAGGCTCGCCTGCAGCGCGGGCTTGACCCGTTCCGGGCGGTGGTTGTTGTTCCACAGCTTGGTGGTCACGAACAGGTCTTCGCGACGGACCGTCCCGTTGGCGAACAGCTCCTTCAGCGCCGCACCGACCTGCGCTTCATTGCGGTAACGCTCGGCGGCATCGAGGTGGCGAAATCCGGCTTCGACCGCCGCGATCACCGCGGCCTCGGTCTTGGTGTTGTCGGACAGTGAAGTCCCGAACCCGAGGGCCGGGATTGCGCCGCTGCCGTTGTTCAGCGGGAAACGCCGCTGTCGCAAATCGTCGGTCAATGTCATGATCGTGGACTCCTTGTTCACTGATGGTTTGGTTTGTGGAAAGCACTCAGGGGCAATGTATTTCGAGATTCCCGCCATCGACACTCCCGTCGACGATGGCGACCGCCTGCGCGGTGGTCCATACCGCGCTGGCCAGGTATCGAAAGTTCACCAGCGCGGCCAGGTAACCGTCGCCTTCGGGCAGGCGTGGACCCGCCGTGGCGTCTTTGACCACGGCCACCTCGAAGCCCTGTTCGACGAGTTCGCGCAGGTGCCCTTCGACACAGAGGTTGGCGGCCATCCCGGCCAGGATCACCTGCGTCACGCCACGCTTGCGCAACTGCAGCACAAGGTCATTCGACTCCGGACCCACGATCTTGTGAGGTGAGGTGACGACGGTGCGGCCGTCATGGATGTAGTGCCGGTATGCGGGCAGGAAGTCCGCGCCGGACTCGGCGAAACCGTCCATCGTGTAGGCGCCTGTGCGCGCGAACATGCCGACACCGCCCATGAACTGCTCGAGCGGGTCACCGAACCGCCACTGCTCATCGGTTGGATAGAAGTAGTGCGGCGAGACCGCGACCGTGAGCCCCGCACGCTTGGCCGCATCGAACAATTGGCCGATATGCGTGACGGTGTTGTTCTCTTCCACACTCGCGCCGAACACCGACCACGCCACGCCGTCGGCACTGAGGAAATCGATCTGAGGATCGGTGACGACGAGCGCCGCATGCGCGTGGTCGAGCACGAAGCCAGAACTCGGTAAGGCGGGGTCCGGCGGCTCGGCGTAGTCGGAGTGGTCTGCCATGGCACAGCCTTCGCGGTCGGTGGATGTTGACACCGCAAGAATAGATGACCGGTCGTCTATGAATCAAGGGCAGTCGACAGTGACGCGCGCAACAGCTCGGGTCAGCGCAACAGCGCCGGCAACGTGACCGCTTCGAATCGGTCGTACGGCGTGCGGCTACGGGTGACCTTGCCCCTCAAAGCCGCACCCTCCCACGCCTCGATCAGCACCGACGCCAACTCGGACGCTCCGCGATCCGCGGCAATGTCATCACCACTGCCCTGCCCTGATCGCACGCAGTCGGCAAGCGCCTCGTCCCAGCGATCGAGGATGCGCGTCAGTTCGGCGCGCACCGGTTCGCTAGACCCGCCAAGCTCCAGAGACATGTTTCCGACCAGACAACCCAGCAGAAAGTCCGCGGACTCGTGCTCGTCGGCAAGCGCGTGGAAGAAGTGCGCGATTCGCTCGTGCGCCAGCCCGTCAGCGTCCAGCAGCGGCAGTATCCGCGCCTCGATATCGGACCAGTAGTGCTCGAGGATCGCCGCGGCGAATGCTTCCTTGCTGGGGAAATACGCGTAGAACGACCCTTTCGGCACGCCTGCGGCGTCGGTGATGTCTTTGACGCCGCTGGCCGCGAATCCGTGCGCGTGCACCAACTCGAGCCCCGCCGCCAGGAGGCGGCGGCGGACTTCCGGATTCGCTGGGCGCGGCATCTCACAATATTAGCCGACCGGTCAGCTATATTCGGCTGCAAAATGGCCGGCCCACGGCTAACGTCTTCGCCGAGGCAGGGAGAACATCGATGCGCGACGACGACGTGGAGGCCGCACTGCGGCGGCACTGGGCGGCATCCGACGCCAACGACTTCGCAGCAGAACACGAAATCTACCGCGACGACGCGGTTCTCGAGTATCCGCAGTCGGGTGAGCGAATCCGCGGGCGGCACAACATTCAGGCGTCGAGATCCGCCCAGCCGAACGTGAAGCACTTCGCGGTACGGCGCATCGTCGGTTCGGGTGAGCTGTGGCTCACCGAGTTGGTGATGACGTATGACGGGCAGCCGTACTACACGGTGAGCATCATGGAATTCTCTGGAGCCGAAGTTGTGCGCGAGACCCAGTACTTCACCGAGGCATTCGAGCCCGGCCCATCTCGCGCCCAATGGGTCGAACGAATGTGATGCCATCCCGATGAGGAGACGCCTATGACCACCCCGAACGAAGGCACCGTCACCGTCGCCGAGAGCGGCGCGGGGACCTACACGCAGGAGATCATCGCGGGCGGGCACCGGTTGGTGGCCGACGAGCCACGACCGTTCGGCGACGACGCCGGACCGTCGCCATACGACCTACTGCTGTCCGCCCTGGGCGCGTGTACCTCCATGACCGTCCGGATGTATGCCAACAAGAAGGGCCTGCCCCTCGAACAGGTGCGAGTATCGTTGCGGCACTCGCGGATTCACGCAAAGGACTGTGCCGAGTGCGAGACGGAACAAGGCATGGTCGACCACATCGATCGTGACATCGAGTTGATCGGCGACCTCGATGACGATCAGCGGGACAAACTGCTCGCCATCGCCGAACGCTGCCCTGTGCACCGAACGCTGACGTCGACGGTGCATGTCACCACGTCGTTGACGTAACGGCGGGCGGGAACGCGGGCGGGAGCTAACTCACCGCCTGCTCGATGATCTGATCCACTTCCATTGCCCGGACAGCCATCTCGGCGTGGGCCTTGTCGAGTGCTTCGGCCTGATCCTCGTCGGCCTTCATCATTCCCTCGATGTCGAAGCCGGCCATGTCCAGCACGCCCATGTCCGCGAACGCCCCCTGCACCTTGGGGCCCCACAGCCCGATGTCCTTGACAATGGGCACGATTCGGCTGAACAGATGCGCCCGGAACTGCTTCATCATGGGCGCCGACTTGTCGACCCACTCGGCACACGCCTTGACGTCGAGGCCGAGGGTCTCGAAGACTTCCTCGCCGCGGAACCGGTCACGCATCAGATAGCAGGCGTCGACCACGAACTCTTCCCTATCGGCTCGTTCGGCATCGGTCAGCCCCGCGTAGTAATCCTTCAGGGAGATGCGGCCGAAGGCGACGTGTCGGGCCTCGTCCTGCATGACGTACGCCAGCAACTGTTTGGCCAGCGAACCGGGCGCCGCCAAGTCACGCTGCACCCCGAACGCGGCGAGTGCGAGTCCCTCGATCAGGACCTGCATGCCGAGGTATGGCATGTCCCACCGCGAATCGCGCAGCGTGTCGCCGAGCAACGCGTTCAGGTTCTTGTTCATCGGGTAGACGAGGCCGACCTTTTCCTGCAGGAACCGCGAGAATGCCTCGACGTGCCGGGCCTCGTCCATGGTCTGGGTGGCTGCGTAGAACTTCGCATCCAGATCCGGGACCACCTCGACGATCTTCGCCGCACACACCATCGCGCCCTGTTCACCGTGTAGGAACTGCGAAAAGTTCCACGCCTGCGAGTGGTGGCGCATCTGGGCGCGCAGCGACTCGTCGGCCGCCTCCCACATCGGGCTGCCGAACAAGGGATGGAACTCGTCGGGCAGGCCGATGGGGTTCATCGGATCGACGTCCTGCGACCAGTCGATGCGCGACTGGGCATCCCACTGCTTGTCCTTGCCCTTTTGGTACAGGGACAGCAGGCGTCCGCGGCCGTCGTCGTATTCCCAGGTGAAGCGCGCATCGCCGCCACTGGCGGTGTCCCACGAGTACGGATCGGGTACCTGGGTGTACTTGTCCTTCGTCGTCATGAACGGCCGCCTCTCTGCGCGCATATGTCCGAACGGAAATATGACCTGTATCACAGTGCGCCGTGGACGGCCGGGCCGTCAACCACTCAGCAGTTGGGCGGGCGCTTCTCGATGAACGCCAGCACGCCCTCGAGCGCGCTCGGATCCATCATGTTGCAGGCCATCGTGGCGCCGGCGTCCAGATAGGCGGCTTCGATGCCGACTTCAATCTGGCGGTAGAACAACGACTTGCCCATGGCGACAGCAACGGCTGGTTTGGCGACGATGCTCGTGACGATCGCCTCGACCTCTTCGTCAAGTGCCTCCGGTGGCGCCACCCTGTTGACCAAACCCAACGCCTCGGCCTCGTGCGCAGCGATGAACTCCCCTGTCACGAGCATCTCGAAGGCGGCCTTCCGTGGGATGTTGCGCGACAACGCGACTCCCGGTGTCGCACAGAACAATCCGACGTTGATGCCGCTGACCGCGAAGCGCGCGTCGGCGCTTGCCACCGCGAGATCGCACATGGCGACCAACTGGCAGCCGGCTGCCGTCGCGATCCCCTGAACTCGTGCGATCACCGGGACCGGCAGCCGCTGGATCGCGAGCATCACGTCGGTGCACTGCGCGAATAGTCTCTGGTAGTACTCGAGTGACGGCTCGGCACGCATCTCCTTGAGGTCGTGGCCGGCGCAGAAGGCCTTGCCGGATGCCCCGAGGACGACAGCCCGCACCGTCGCGTCGTCAGCTAGTGCGCCGAAGGTCTCGCCCAGCTCGGAGAGCATCGCCTCGGACAGCGCGTTGAACGCTTGCGGACGGTTCAGCGTCAAGGTCACGACGCCACGGTCGTCGCGGTCGTGGCGCAACAGCGGTTCGCTCATGGTCGGACGCTAACACCGGATTCCCGAACCCAGCCGGCGCGTCCGTCGGTCAGCGGGTATCCACCAGAAATTACCTGGCCATGGGTCCTACGAGGGTTGTACATGGAAACCGGCCACGTCTCCCGCACCGTCCTCACTGTCGGCGCAGAAGACTTGTTTCTGCCAACCGTGCATTAAATCCTGCCGATCGGAATGATCCTGCCACACAACCAGTTTCAACCATCAGAGCACCACAACAACCGAAGAAGGGGTTCAAAATGAAGAAGTTCGGCTTTGCCACTCTGATCGCTTCGAGCATGACCGCCGCCGTCCTGGGTCTGGCCGTTCCCGCTCAGGCCACCACCGGAACCCCGATCGGCCCGCACTACGGCGTCGACAACCACGACAACGTCAACACCACCAACGGGTTCTACGACCAGGCGTTCTAATTGCCGCTGAAGGGGCCCCCGGACCGTGAGGTTCCGGGGGTCCCTTCGTATGGTGATCTGATGGGGGCCAGGTACATCGACTACCGCGGCACCACCCTGCTGGCGCTCGAAGACGACGGCGTGATCGTCGCCCGCGGCATCCGCTACGCCCGCGCCGACCGGTTCGCCGCCCCGGAACCGGTCAGCGCCGGCACGGAAGTGATCGACGCAACCGAGCGCGGCCCCGCGTGTCCTCAGCTGCCATCTCGTCTGCGACCCGTCACCGGCCCCGTCATCGATGGCCTCACGATCAGCGAACACTGCCAAGTGCTCAGCGTCACCGCACCCGCGAACGCCGAAAGACTGCCGGTGATGGTGTGGTTACACGGCGGGGCGTACGTCTCGGGTGGTGGTGAATCCCCGAAGTACGACCCGCGGCGACTGGCAGTCGACGGCGAGGTCGTCGTGGTGACCGTCACCTACCGGCTCGGCATCTTCGGCTACCTGAACATCCACGACCCGGACACACAGAACCTTGGTCTGCGCGACCAAATCTGCGCGCTGCAATGGGTCCGCGACAACATCTCGGCGTTCGGCGGCGATCCCCACCGCGTCACGGTGTTCGGCCAGTCCGCCGGCGGCGATTCTGTCCTGTCGCTGATGCTGTGCCCGGAGGCAGCCGGACTTTTCACCCGGGCCATCCTGCAGAGCGCTCCACTGGGCCTGCCGCGTGAGCGCTCGTCGATGGCCGCCGCGATGAGCAAGGCGGCGATAGCGTCGTTGGCGGGCGTGCCCGCCATGGAAGCCGAAGTCGGGCAGCTGCTCGACGCACAGCTTGCAGCGCTGAACGCCGCCAAGCCGTTCGGTCGGCTCGGCATGATGGCGTACGCACCCATTCTCGGTCATGCACCACTACCGCCCGCCGGCCAATTCGAGTCGCAGATCGCCGACGCGGCAGCGCGGGTCGAGATCCTGGCCGGCTACACGCGTGATGACGGCCGGCCTTTCGTGTCGATGGATCCGCGCGGCGCCCGCTTCCAGCGGTTGGGACCGCTCGGCGCCGCGCTCACGGCGGCTATCGGTCGCATCCTGACCCGCACCGAATTCGAGAGGCCGACAACCGATCTCGCCCGCACTTGGGAGCGAGTGGGCGCGCGATCGGCGACATACCGCGTCGACTGGGCACCACCGGGGGCACCGCTGGGTGCATGCCATTGCATCGAGCTGCCACTGCTCCTGGGCGCGGTTGACTCGTGGGCGGATGCGCCGATGCTCGGCCCCGAGCCGCGCACGGTCGATGCAGCGCTCGGGTATGAGATGCGTTCCCTCTGGGCCGCTTTCGCGCGCGACGGCGTCTCCGCCCTCGGACAGAGACAACTTGTCTTCGGATGACGGCCACCCAGTCGGGGGCGTGTCTCGTCGGCGCTACTCGGTGGGTACGACCTTGGGTGCGCGTTTCCGCCACATCAATAGTGATAAATCGACGGTACTCACGGTCGCAACGCCCATAGTGTTGAGCACACAAGCACAAGTGCCGTAGCTACCTACTGCGGCCGGACAACGGGGGCGGAATCATGCGAAAGCAGCGTGCAATAGGGATCGGGGCGACGGCATTGCTCGCCGTTGGCATTGTCGGCACCCCGCCGGCTCGGGCCGACGATCAATCATTTCTCAACGAGCTCCGGTCCAACGGCTTCCCGGGCCTGACTTTTGCGGGCCAACAGATGCCCGACGGAGCCGTTGTGGCACAAGGCTATATGGCCTGTAATCGGTTGCATCTGGGGCAATCTGCCGATGACTTGATCGCACAGGTCAACCCTGGCGACGCCAACATCGGCCGGATGCTGGTGCACGCCGCTCAGCGCAACCTCTGCCCCGACACCCTATGACGTTCTCGTCGCACTGACTGTGAGGACTGTGCACGCAAATCGATGAGATTTCGTGCGTATCCCTCACAGCCACGGCGCCACGCGCGTCACCAGACGCAAAACTGCCCCAAGTCCGAAGGCGGGTTCGCGCGGTCGTCGCAACACTCACGAATGTGAGAGGTTGCGGCGACCGTGTCGTTTTCGGAGGACTGTGT
>NZ_JBYTCM010000022.1:0-107610 GCF_058790275.1 Mycobacterium sp. FW102-FHT13B02 | reverse complement strand
AATGGCGCCGCCACCTCGAACTCGAACAAGCCCTCGCCGCAGAAGAAGACTGGGACCAACCCGCCCCGTTCTAGGCGCGGCAGGACAGACGCTCATATTGGGAGTGGCCTGTGATGAGCGACCGTGGCCGATCCTGTTGTGGCTAAACCAGTTCAGGAACCCTCAGGTGCGCGAAGGCCACGTCGACCCCGGATGATTCTGCCAGAACGGGAACTGATGGCTAGCTTCGTTTTCCGCCCGGAATCCGGTCGACGAACCACCCGAGCCGCGCCACCGTGCTGTCCAGCGGCTCCACGACTTCGGCCAGTCGCTGCAGGCTAGGCAACGTGGTGGCGATCGAATTGGCGCCGTGGGCGATCTTCTCGGCAGAGTGATCGATGCCGGCGGCGGCCTCGGTCAACGTGGTGATCTGGCTGGCGATCAGTTCCGCATGCCGGTCGATGCCGGCAGCACTCACACTCAGCTTGGCGATATTGTCGGCGATGAACTGAGCCGACTTCCGTAGCTCAGCTACGTCATCCATCAGCGCGAACACCGCCTGAACCAGCGTCTTCGGGCCGCGTCGCCGCTTGGCGACCGCGCCTTCGTGCTTGTGTGCCCGCGCCATGACTCACGCCTTCCGTTCGACAGGAGCCCCCGTGTCCTTGGCCTCCTGCTGGTACTGCCGCAGCTCGGCACGCACCGCCTCATCTAACGCGCGGTCAAGGCTAGCGTGGGCGGAACGGCGAGATACGCGGCGCATGGCATCGATGAGATCGGCGGCCCAGGCAAGTTCGACGTCGTTGCTGGGATACCAGCCGGTCCCGCGTTGCCTGACCACTTCGGTGTGTCCGGCGCGGGTCATCGCCCGGGCTGCTTCGTCGAGCTTCTTGTCGACCGCCGTGGTGGTTTTCAGGATCGCGGCCAACGGCATGCCGCGGGCGATGAGCTTGGCGAAATCGTCGATCACCCGGCGGTCGGGCACCAGGTAGGCATCCTTGTCGTCCGTCGACTGGATGATCCCGCCCGAGACCAGCCGGCGCAGGGTCGCGCCGTCCAGCCGGCCGAGCTGCATCTCCAGCTCCTGGCGCGTCATGGTCTGCGCCTCGGGGTTCGACCACGGCGAGATCACCAGTTCTTCGAGCTCCGCCAGATCCAGCACCTCGACCAGCCCTTCACCGCGCTGCAGGCCGGTGATGAACTTCAGAATGTGCTTGACGGTGAAGCCCTCGCTGAGCAGCCGGACGATCGCCTGCAACTGGCTCAGGTGCCGGTCCGTGTAGATCGCGACCCGGCCCCGGCGCTGAGGCCGGGGCAACAGGCCGTTCTCCTGGTAGACGCGGACGTTCCGGGTGGTCGTCCCCGCTTTACGCGCGAGGTCGTCGATCCGGTACTCAGCCACCAGCGGATTCTATGCGGTCAGGACTGACGCACCGCTGGTCTGTTCCGCAGTGATCTTGAAGTCGTGCAGATTGACAGTCTTCAGCTGGTTGACGTACTGGGTGGCGAAGCCGGGGAACATCGTCGCGTTGAAACCGTCGTCGGTCAGGTACCAGCTCTGGCAGCCGGAGTTCCACGTCGTGGACTGCAGCCGCTGCTGAATGTCCTCGTTGTAGCGGGCCTGAACCTCGGGACGCACGTCGAGCGACTTCCAGCCGAACTGCAGCAGCTTGGAGATGGCCTCGACGATGTAGTCGATCTGCGCCTCCATGTACACAAGCGCCGAGCTGTGGCCCGGACCGGAGTTGGGTCCGAAGGTGAAATACAGGTTGGGGTAACCCGATACCGCGACGCTGCGGTAGGCGTATGCACCACGGCTCCATTCCGCGGCGAGCTCCCGGCCGTCGATGCCGATGACGGGGAACGGCGTGCCGGCCTTGGACACCTCGAAGCCGGTCGCGAACACGATGGCGTCGAACTGATGCTCGATGCCTTCGACGGTCCGAATTCCCCTGGGCGACAACCGGGCGATGGGCCAGGTGACCAGCTTGCAGTTATCGGCTTGCAGCGCCGGGTAGTAGTCGCTGGTCATCAGCAGCCGCTTGCAGCCGGCCGAGAAGTCCGGCGTCAGCTGCCGGCGCAGCCACGGATCCTTCACCTGCAGGCGAAGATTCGCCAGGCTCACCGCCTCGACGATGCGCGTGAACGGGCTGTCCCACACCACGCCGAGCGCGACCGACTCGTGGCCCCAGAACCAAGCCGACCGCATCAGCTTCTCGGCCAGTGGCACGTCCTTGTAGAGCCGCTTCATCCACCCACTGGTGGACCCGTTGACCCGCGGGATCACCCAGCCGGGCGTCCGCTGGAACACCTTGACCGACTTGGCGACCTTGACCAGTTCCGGGACGATCTGCACGCTACTGGCGCCGGTGCCGATGACCGCGACCTTCTTACCGGTGAAGTCGTAGTCGTGATCCCAGCGGGCACTGTGGATCTTGTGACCCTCATAGGTCTCGATGCCCTCGATCTTTGGAAAGCTCGCGTTCGCCAACGGCCCCGAGGCGACGATGACGGTGCGCGCTCGCACCGGCTGACGTCCCTCGAAGTTGACGGTCCACTCCCCCGCCACCTCGTCGTACTCCACGCCCGTCACGTTGTGACCGAACTGGATATACGGCGCGATGCCCGCGGACTCGACCATGGTGTCGATGTACCCGAGGATCTCCTCGCTACCGGAGTAGGTGTGTGACCAGTGCGGGTTGGGCGCGAAGCTGTAGGAGTACAGGCGCGACGGAATGTCGCAGGCCGCACCGGGATACGTGTTGTCGCGCCAGGTACCGCCGACGCGCGTACCGCGTTCGAAGATCTCGAAATCGGAGATGCCCTGGTCTTTGAGCCTGATGGCGGCTCCGATACCGGCGAACCCGGCACCGATGATGGCGACGGACAAAGGAGAAGAAGTCATGGTGTCCGTCCTCACGCGACCGGCTCGTAGGTCAATTCGTCCGACCACGTCGGCGTGTAGCGCACCAACGGCATGGGGATCACGCCGGTGACCTTCACCAGCGAGTCGGCCAGCCAGTGATACTTCGAGGTGCGGTCGATGACCTTCTTGCTGTGCCATGAGATGAACCGGTACATCGGTACCCGGTGCACGAATTCGCTTCGCTCGCCGACACTCCGGAAGCGGCGCATCGCCTGGTACAGCCGCTCTTCGTTGACGCCCATGGCGACGATGTTGTCGCGCATCTTGTTGAGCAAGGGGAAGTAGCTCAACGTGCCGACGACCAGCGCCGGGTTCATCCAGCTGCCCACGAATTCGACAACAAGCTTGCGCATATCGGCGTGGCCCAGGATGTCCATGACCTCGAAGTCGACGGCGAGGTGCCGCGACTCGTCGGAGTTGATGCGCTTGAAAACCTCTTGCGCCACCGGGTCTTTGACCTCATCGGTGATGAATTTGATCAGCGCGCCGTCAAGTGCCACTTCCAGCATCGGGATCACGGTGCCGAGGATCGACAGCGACATACCGTCGGCGAACTTGTCCAGCCAGGTGATCACCAACTGCACGTTGACGCTGGGCGGCGGGATTTCGTCGTTGTCGAGCATGCCCCAGCGCCGCATCAGTGCCAGTTCCGCGTTGGCGTGCTTCTGCTCTTCAGCGTGGAAGTGCTCGTAGATGCTCTTGAGCGTCGGGGTCGGAGCCTTCTTGGCCAGGGCGGCGAAGCCGCGGGCGCCGACGTTCTCGATCCACATCAGATCGGTCATGAACGGCTTGAGCTTGGCCCACAGTTCAGGCTCGATCAGCTCGGCTCCCGGTGCGTCCCAGTCGATGTCGACCAGGGCCCACTGCTTGTCCTTGATCTTCTGCAGCATCTCATCGAGATCCATTGCCATGATCCAGTCCTTTCAGTTCTCGGGGAGAATTCGGTTCAGCAGTCCGGCGCCATGGGTGTACAGCGCCGGGAAATGACGTTTGAGGTGCCAGATGACGTTCGCGTCGAACTGGGGCACCACGTACAGCCGACCGCCGTCGTGGGCGTCGAGAGTGCGTGCGGCAACGTTGTCGGGAGACAACCCGGTCCACCGCATGAGCTGTTCGGCGAGGTTCGACGACCCCGGAGTGATGCGCCCGTCTCGCGCCACATTCGTCTTCACGAAGGTGGGACACAGCACCGTGACCGCGACGCCTGTGCCGTTCAATTCCGCCGACAGGGTTTCGGACAACGACATCACGCCGGCCTTGGACACATTGTAGGCCGCCATCGACGGCGCTGCGGCGAACCCGGCCGCCGACGCCACATTGATGATGCCGCCCTTGCCGGCCTCGCGGAGTAGCGGAGTGAAGACCTCGCAGCCGTACACCACGCCCCACAGGTTGATGCCGAGCGCCCAGTCCCAGTCCTCGAAGCCGATGTCGCCCACCGATTTTCCACCGATGCCGACACCGGCGTTGTTGATCACCAAGGTCGGCGCGCCACCGAAAATCTCCTGCGCCTGCTTGGCCAGCAGTTCGATGGCGGTGCGGTCGGCGACGTCGCACTGCACGGCGTGGCCTTTGCCCGTCGGCAACTGCTCGATGAGCGCGACCGTCTCTTTGGCCCGCTCCATGCTGATGTCCGCGCAGATGATCTCCCCACCGCGCCGAGCGAGTTCGAGTGCGAATGACCGCCCGATACCGCTGCCGGCGCCGGTGACCACAGCCTTTGCTTTGCCCGAACGGCGTTGGCCGCGAAAGACATTCAGGACGGAATCTATGCCGATCATCAGCACACCTCTTCGAGTTCGTTGGATCGCTTGTAGGCATCGGCAATGAAGGCCGCGGCACGGCGCAGGGCCGCAGCGGCTTCGGGTGCCAGATGCGGCAGCGCCTGGAAGACGTGCACCATGCCGGGCCAGACCTCGAGCGTGCTGGCGCCGCCGGTCCGGCGCAGCTCGGCGTCGAGGTGGCGCGCGTCGGCACGCAGCATCTCGAAGCCACCCGCCTGAATCAGCATGGGCGGCAACAGATCGGCTTTCGCGAAGTCGAGTCGCAGCCGCGGATCCGTCACGTTCTGCCCCTGGGTGTATAGCGCGACCATCCGGGCGGCAGCGGTCGCCGACATCGCCGGATCGCGGTACGTCGCCTTCTCCTGCTCCAGCGCCAAACCGAGCGTCACGTCGATCAGCGGCGAGAACAGGACGACGCCCGCGGGGCGGAAGTCCGCGTCGCCGGCGTGCGCCAGCAGCATGTCGCAGGTGAGATGGCCACCCGCCGAGTCGGCGCCCATCACGATGTCCGAGGCCGCATAGCCTTCCGACAGCAGCCACCGGTAACCGGCTTCGACGTCTTCGGCCGCGGTCGGGAACCGGTGTTCGGGGGCCAGCCGGTAGTCCACGACGAACATCGGCAGGCCGGTTGCCTCCGACAAGCGCGCCACCAGCTTGCGGTGGGTGCGTGCCGAGCAGATGACGTACGCACTGCCGTGCACGTAGTAGCCGGCCCGCTTGCCGAACTCGACACCCGGCCCCAGCACCCACTCACCGCGCAGGTCAGGGGCGTGGACCGGGATGATCCTGGTGCCGCCCGGCATGGATCCGAAGGTCTCCATGATGGTGGCGATGAGCCCGCGGCCGAACCAGACACCGGGCTGGTTCATGGGGATCACGCTGGTCAGGTTGCCCAGGGTCCAGCGGGTCACGGTGGCCGAGAGCGCGGCGCGCAGCGAGGCGCGGGTAGGTACCTCGGGCAGCGTTGCCCGATCAGTTTCCGTCACGCGGACTAGAGCACCACCAACTGTGCCATTTGTCAATGGCACAGTTGGTGGTCGGCGTCCCGAGCAGCGACGAGTGCTGGGGGAATCAGGCCTCGTTGTCGGCGCCGGGCTCCGTGGCGTACGTGCCGGGGTTGAACATCGACGCCACCGCGCCGAGCAACATCATGACCGCCGCCGCGCCGAACACCACGACCAGGCCGGAGTGGAACGGTTCGGTGATGAGCTGCGGGAAGAAGCTCTGACCGGTCAGGGTGGCGGCATTCACGCCGGGCTGCTGCAGGGTGTGGAACGGGGCCAGCAACTCGGCTATCGGGTTGTAACCGAGGAATGCCGCGAAGAGGCTGCCCACCGGCGGCAGTTCGGCCACCTGTTGCGCAACTTCAGCCGAAACCCCTTGCTGCTGAAGGCCACTGGACAGAGCCGACGGCAATGTGTTGGCCAGGCCGACGATCATCAAGGAGAAGAAGATGCCGATCGACAACGAGTTGCCGGCGTTGAAGAACGTCGACCGGACGCCCGACGCCGCACCGCGCTGCGCGGCCGGCACGCTCGACATGATGGCCGCCGCGTTGGGTGCGGTGAAGATGCCGCCGCCGACGCCGTTGAGGAACACCAGCACAGCGAACTGCCAGTAGTCGAAGTTGACCGGGATGATCAGCAGCGCAACGAAAGTCACGGCCATCAGCAGCATGCCGCCGACCGCCAGCGGCCGGGCGCCCAACCGGTCGGAGAGGGTACCGGCGACGGGGGCCGCCACCAGGAAACCGACCGTGGCCGGCAGCAGGTAGATACCCGCCCACAGCGGGGTCGACTCGAAGTCGTAACCGTGCAGCGGCAACCAGATGCCCTGCAGCCAGATGATCAGCATGAACTGCAGCCCACCGCGACCCACCGACGACATCAGGCCGGCCAGGTTGCCCATACCGAACGTCGCCGATTTGAACAGCCGCATGTCGACCATCGGCGACTCGACCTTGAGCTCGACGACACAGAACGCGACCAACAGCAGCAGGCCGACGCCGATCGATCCCAATACCGCGGGGCTGGTCCAGCCCGTCGGCGAATTGCCGTACGGCTGAATGCCATAGGTGATGCCGAGCAGCAGCACCGTCAGACCCACACCGAACGTCACGGTGCCGGCCCAGTCCATCCGGCCGGGCGAGCGTGAACCCAATTCATGCAGCGAGCGGTAGCTCCAGATGGTGCCGACCACGCCGATCGGGACGCCGACCCAGAAGACGGCCTTCCATTCCCACTCGGACAGGAACCCACCGATCAGCAGTCCGAGGAACGAACCCGCAACGGCGGCAACCATATTCACGCCGAGCGCCATGCCGCGCTGATTGGCGGGGAAGGCGTCGGTCAGGATCGCCGACGACGACGCCATCAGCATGGCGCCGCCGACGCCCTGAATCACCCGCCAGGCGATCAGCCACACCGCGCCGCCACCGAGGTGGAACGGGTCGAACGACAGCGCGACCGCCGCCAGGGTGAAGACCACGAAACCGACGTTGTAGATCCGGACCCGGCCGTACATGTCCCCGAGCCGGCCGAACGGCACCACCAGCACGGCCGTCACCACCAGGTAGCCCATGAGCATCCACAGCAGGTAGCTGACGTTGCCCGGCGCCAGCGGGTTCAGTCCGATGCCCCGGAAGATCGCGGGCAGGGAAATCAACACGATGGACGCGTTGATAGAGGCCAGCAGGATGCCCAGCGTCGTGTTGGACAGCACCACCCACTTGTAGTGCGGGTGGTCGTGGTCCATCTGGACGCGGCGACGCGCGGTTGCGGCGAGCGCGGTGTCACGCTGCCCGGTGAGCTCGGTGTCGGTCGTCATCAGTCGGTTTCGCTCCAATATCAGAAAAACATATGTTAGCTATACAAACGACCCGCTGACAATTCGATTCCCCGCGCGGGGTGGTTTTCACACATTCGACTGGCAGCCGCCACACCCTTGTCTTCCAGCTGTCATCCGTTACGGTGGAAACGTCCGCGCGGGAGCGCACACCTTGGTGCGCTGAGAGGACGGCTGTGTGGTGCCGTCGACCGTATGAACCTGACCGGGTAATGCCGGCGTAGGGAGTAAGCAGATGTCTGCAATTGCTGTATTCAACGACCTTTCTTGCGGCCCTATCCAGGGCAGCACCAAGGTTTACCGGGAGCTTCCCGACGGTGGAAAGGTCCCGTTCCGGCGGGTCAACCTGACCACCGGCGACCACCTCGACCTGTACGACACCTCGGGTCCGTACACCGACGAGACCGCCACCATCGACCTGGACAAGGGCCTGCCCGCCCGTCCCGGCGTCGTCAAGGACCGCGGCACGCAGCTGCAGCGTGCGCGCAACGGCGAAATCACCGCGGAGATGGCATTCATCGCCGAGCGCGAGGGCGTGCCGGCTGAGCTGGTGCGCGACGAGGTCGCCATCGGCCGCGCGATCATCCCGGCCAACCACAACCACCCCGAGCTCGAGCCGATGATCATCGGTAAGGCCTTCGCGGTGAAGGTCAACGCCAACATTGGAAATAGCGCAGTAACTTCGTCCATCTCCGAAGAGGTCGACAAGATGGTGTGGGCCACCCGCTGGGGCGCCGACACGATCATGGATCTGTCCACCGGCAAGGACATCCACCAGACCCGCGAGTGGATCCTGCGCAACTCCCCCGTCCCGGTCGGCACCGTGCCGATCTACCAGGCGCTGGAGAAGGTCAACGGTGATCCCACCAAGCTGACCTGGGAGCTGTACCGCGACACCGTCATCGAGCAGTGCGAGCAGGGCGTCGACTACATGACGGTGCACGCCGGCGTGCTGCTGCGCTACATCCCGCTGACCGTCAAGCGCGTCACCGGCATCGTGTCCCGCGGCGGCTCGATCATGGCGGCGTGGTGCCTGGCGCACCACCAGGAGTCGTTCCTCTACACGCACTTCGAAGAGCTCTGCGAGATCCTGCAGCGCTACGACGTGACGTTCTCCCTCGGTGACGGCCTGCGTCCCGGCTCGATCGCGGACGCCAACGACGAGGCCCAGTTCGCCGAGCTGACCACGCTGGGCGAGCTGACCAAGATCGCGAAATCCCATGGTGTGCAGGTGATGATCGAAGGCCCGGGCCACGTCCCGATGCACAAGATCGTGGAGAACGTGCGCCTGGAAGAAGAGCTCTGCGAAGAGGCGCCGTTCTACACCCTCGGCCCGCTGGCCACCGATATCGCTCCGGCGTATGACCACATCACCTCGGCCATCGGCGCGGCGATCATCGCCCAGGCCGGTACCGCGATGCTCTGCTACGTCACCCCGAAGGAGCACCTGGGCCTGCCCAACCGCAAGGACGTCAAGGATGGGGTGATCGCGTACAAGATCGCCGCGCACGCCGCTGACCTCGCCAAGGGCCACCCCGGCGCGCAGGACCGCGACAACGCGCTGTCGCAGGCCCGCTTCGAGTTCCGCTGGCACGACCAGTTCGCGCTGTCGCTCGACCCGGACACCGCCCGCGAGTACCACGACGAGACGCTGCCCGCCGAGCCGGCAAAGACCGCCCACTTCTGCTCGATGTGCGGTCCGAAGTTCTGCTCGATGCGCATCACGCAGGACATCCGCGACGCCTACCCGGACGGGGTCGCCCCCGATTACGCGGACGAGATCGCGCAAGGCATGGCGGAGAAATCCCAGGAGTTCGCCGACCACGGCAACCGGGTGTATCTACCCTTGGCTCCGTGATGTCGAAGTGAACTTCCTGCCCTTGACCCCGCCGGGCCAGACGCCCCTGCGGGTGATGACCATTGCCGGCTCGGACTCCGGCGGTGGCGCCGGCATCCAGGCCGACCTGCGTACCTTCGCGATGCTCGGCGTGCACGGGTGCGTCGCCGTCGCTGCGGTGACGGTGCAGAACTCGGTGGGGGTCAAGGGTTTTCACGAGCTGCCGCTCGACATCATCAGCGGGCAGATCACCGCGGTGGCCGACGACATCGGCATCCAGGCGGCCAAGACCGGCATGCTGGCCTCGGCCGAGATCATCGGCGCGGTCGTAGATAGTTGGCGCAACCTGGACGAACAGGTTCCGCTCGTCGTCGACCCCGTGTGCGCGTCCATGCACGGCGACCCGCTGCTGCACCCGAGCGCGCTGAACTCGGTTCGCACCCAGCTGTTTCCGATCGCCACCCTGGTCACCCCGAACCTCGACGAGGTCCGGCTGATCACGGGGATCGACGTGGTGGACGCGTCGTCGCAACGCGATGCCGTCAAGGCCCTGCACGACCTGGGCCCGCAATGGGCCCTGGTGAAGGGCGGCCATCTGCGGTCCAGCGATCACAGCCCCGACCTGCTGTACGACGGCAGCGAGTTCTACGAATTCACCACCGAGCGCATCGACACCGGCCATGACCACGGTGCGGGTGACACCCTCGCCGCGTCCACGGCTTGCGCACTGGCGCACGGCTTTTCGGTGCCCGACGCGGTGGCGTTCGGCAAGCGCTGGGTGACCGAATGCCTGCGGGCGGCCTACCCCCTGGGCCACGGCCACGGTCCCGTCAACGCGCTCTTCCGGTTGACCCATGAATCTTGAGGCCATCGCGGGCGTCGCACACGAACCCGACGGGACGCCGACGGGCGTCGTGCTACTCACCCACGGCGCGGGCAGTAACCGTGACGCCCCGCTGCTCGTCCGGATGTGCGACGAGTGGGCCCGGCACGGTTGGCTCGCCATCCGTTATGACCTGCCGTACCGGCGCCGCCGGCCGAAGGGGCCCCCGTCCAATTCCGCGGCGTCGGATCAGCAGGGCATCGCCCTGGCCATCGAGCTGGCGCACACCCTGACCGACGGTCCCGTGATCGCGGGCGGTCATTCCTACGGCGGCCGGATGACGTCCATGGTCGCGGCCGCAGGAGACAGCACGGTCGAGCTGGCTGCACTTACCTTGTCGTCATACCCCCTGCACCCGCCCGGCAAGCCTGAGCGCGCCCGCACCGAGCACCTGTCCCAGATCACCGTCCCGACGGTCTTCACCCACGGCACCGCTGACCCGTTCGGCACCATCGCCGAGCTGACGGCCGCCGCGGCGCTGATTCCCGCCCCCAGCGAGATCGTCGAAATCACCGGTGCCCGCCACGACCTGGGATCCAAGACCCTGGACGTCCCGGCGCTGGCGGTCGCCGCCGGCGTCAGACTCGCGCTTCAGCAGCGGTAACAGTTACTTGAGGTAGCGTATAAACATGACGACGCAGCAGTTCGACGCGGTCATCGTCGGCGCGGGATTCGCCGGTATCGGCGCGGCCATCCAGCTCAAACGCCTCGGGATAGAGAACTTCACCATCCTCGAGCGCGAGGACGATCTCGGCGGCACGTGGTACGTCAACCACTACCCCGGCCTCGCGGTCGACGTGCCCACCACCACCTACTCGTACTTCTTCGAGCCCAACCCGAACTGGTCCCGTCTTTTCACCCCGGGTCCGGAGATCAAGCGGTACGCCGACGACGTCGCAGCCAAGTACGACGTGCGCCGCCACATCCGGTTCAACGTCGTCGTCGACGGGGCCCGCTGGGACGAGGACGCCTCGCTCTGGCGCATCGGCATCGCCGACGGCGACACCCTCAGCGCCCGCTACCTGATCACCGCGACCGGCTTCCTGTCCCAGCCGAACATCCCGGCGATTCCGGGCATCGAGACGTTCACCGGCCGCGTCATCCACACCACCGACTGGGACGACGACTACGACCCGGCGGGCAAGCGCGTCGCGGTCATCGGCACCGGTGCCACCGCGGTGCAGCTGATCCCCGAGCTGGCCAAGTCCGCCGCCGACCTGACGGTGTTCCAGCGCACGCCGATCTGGGTTGTACCGAAGATCGATCCGCGCTTCGGCCCTCGGGCCAAGCGGATGTTCGCCCGCTTCCCGTTGACGCAGCGCGTACTTCGCTGGCTCACCGACTCGATCTACGAAGTCATGGTGTCCGTCGGCGTCCGGCACTACGGGATGTTCCGGGGCCGCTTCAACATCTCGGCGTCCGACCTGTCGAAGATGCACCGCTTCTTCGTCATCCGTGACAAGGACCTGCGGCGCCGGCTGACCCCGGACTACGACTTCGGTTGCAAGCGGCCGACTTTCAGCAACGGCTACTACCAGGCCTTCAATCGGTCCAACGTGCACCTGCAGGATGCCGGCATCGACCACATCGTCGCCGACGGGATCATCGGCAACGACGGCGTCAAGATCGAGATCGACACGCTGGTGCTCGCCACCGGTTTCGACCTCTGGGAGGCCAACTTCCCCGCCATCGAGGTGATCGGCCGCGAGGGCCGGGATCTCGGAAAGTGGTGGCGCGAGACACGTTTCCAGGCCTACCAGGGTGTGTCGATGCCGTACTTCCCGAACTTCCTGAGCCTGGCCAGCCCGTACGCGTTCCTTGGGTTGAACTTCTTCAACACCATGGAGTACCAGATGCGCCTGATGGACCGGCTTTTCACCGAGGTCAAGCGCCGTGGCGCGACGACGTTCGAGGTCACCGAGGCAGCCAACACCGCGTTCCTCGACCGAATGACCGAATTGCTCGGCGATTCGATTTTCACCCTGGGCAATTGCGCCAGCGCGCACTCGTACTATTTCAATCCGGCGGGTGAGCCCACACTGCTGCGCCCGTCGTCAACCGAGACGGCAATCCGGGAAGCTTCGGAATTTCCGTTGAGCGACTACAAGATTTCGTGATCAGAGAGGACCTCAGGTGACCGACGCCGCTGAGAACACCACTGGAAAGAAGGGCCTGCTGGCCGGGATCGGCTTGGCGCTGACCGGGGTCGCGCACTTCGTCAAGCCAGACTTGTTCAAGGGCATCACCGCGACGGCGTTCCCAGAGGACATCGACAAGCACCTCAAGGTCAACGGATCGATCGAGACCGCGCTCGGCGTCGGCCTGATCGTGCCCCGGACACGCAAGGTGGCGACAATCGGCGTGGTCGGCTACATCCTCTACCTGGCCGCCAACGTCGCTCGCAACCGCGCCTGACTAAACGCGGGCCGGCAGGTGCTTGGACCAGCCCGCCGCGCAGATCGCGGTGCACACCGCCGCCAGTAAGCCCACCACGGTGAGCATCGCCGGGTAGCTGACGTAATGGGCCAACGCGGCCAGCACCGCCGGCAGCAGGAAGCCGGCGTACGCCAGCGAGTAGTACACGCCAGACACCCCGGCCAGCTCGTGGGGCTGAGCGATGCGCTGAATCTCCAGCAGCCCGGACACGATGGCGATGCCGTAGGCGCTGCCCAGCAGCATGGCCACCAGCACCGCGATGGCCGGTGATCGCGTGACCGCTGTGGCGACCGCGGCGAACACTCCCGCCGACATCAGCACCATGGACACCACCACGGCGCGGGCGCTGGAGTGGTCGTCCAACCGCCGGGCGATCGGCTGCACCAGCACACCGCAGGCCAACGTCAGCACCGTCAGGCCTGCGGTGTAGAGCAGCGCCCAGGAGCCGAGGCTGTCGGCGACCAATGCCGGCACGATAGCGTACGCGATGGCGGCGGACCCGAACACCCACGGCGCCATCGGGGCCACGACGCGGACGAAACGGCGGTGCGTCGCGGCCGGAACGCGCAACTGCGACAACAGGTCTCCGCTGACCCGGGCACCCCGGGTCTCCACGGTCCGGGTCAGCGTCAGCCACAGCGCCGGAGCGCACAGCGCGGCCTGCACCAGGTACGTCAGAGTCAACGGCAGCGGCGCGAACTGCGCCAGCAGGCCCGAGCACAACGGCCCGATCGCCAGCCCGAGCGACAGCCAGATCGAGGCCCGGCGCGCACCGGCGCCGGCTGCGGCCGCCGTGTCGTACGGCGGCACGGACAGCTCGGCGATCCAGGTGGACCCGACGGCCATCGCGATGCCCACGCTCAGTCCGCACAGCAACCGGCCCACGAAAAGTGCTGAGAATCCCCCGAGTTCGCCGGTCGCCAAGATCATGCTGCCCACCGCCGAACTGATCAGACCGGCGATCATCAACGGCCGGCGCCCATAGCGGTTCGACATCGCGGCGGCCACCAGCAGCCCGGGGATCAGGCCCAGCACATAGGCGCCCAGCAGGACGTCGACGTCCACCCGGGAGTAGCCGGCGCGGTGCACATATTCGATCAGCATCGGGGTGAATTGGTTTCCGCCCCAACCGATACAGAAGACACCGGCGGCGACGGCGAGCCACGGTTTCACGCGTGCGCGGCTCATCGCAGCACCACCTCGTACGTCGACTCGAGGTGCGCGAGCAGGCGGGCGTCGAACGACGCCGCGTCGCGGGCGTCGATGGCCTGGGCCAGTTCCGCGTGTTCGGCGATGAGCCGGTCGACGAGGGTCCGGTCGGCCGTCACGGCGTCGGCCATCATCCGGCGCTGCCGGTCTCCCAGTGAGCCGTAGAACCGCGCAGCGATGCAGTTCCCCGCGGCATCGACGATGTGCCGATGGAAGGCGTCGTCGAGCTCAGCGAAGCGCGCCAGGTCCGCGGCGGCACCGCGCTGCTGTTCGATCAGACGGGCAAGTTCGGCGGATGCCGCCTGCGCGGTGGCCTGCGAACGGCAGAGCCGGCGCACGGCGCTGCCCTCCAGCGCCAGGCGCATCTCGAGCAGGTCGGTGGCTTCCCGCGGCGGGATGGGCACCACGACCGCGCCCCGGCGGGGCAGCAGATCGAGCAGATCCTCGGCAGCCAGCCGCAGGAAGGCCTCGTGCACGGGCGTACGACTCACCCCGAGCTCTGCCGCCACCTCGACCTCGCTCAGCAGCTGGCCACCTTTGACCGCGCCTACCAGGATCTTCGTCTTGGTATCCCGGTACGCGCGCTCGCTGGCAGGAGTCTGTTCGATGGCCATGCATCAACCCTAGCAACTTGCATGCAAGCTTGCATACAAGCAGTGACAGAGCTAACGCTCGGGCCGATCAGTGCTGCTGTTGCTGCGGGGGGGCATTGAAGCCCCAGCGCGGCTGCGTCTGATAGACGGTCGACGTCTGCACCGCGGTCGACGTCTCGGTCGAAGTCTGCACCGACGTCGAGGTCGACGTCTCGGTTTGCGTCTGCGTCTCGGTCTGAGTCGCGGTCTCGGTGTTGGTCACCGTGTCCGGCGCGGGTGCGGGTGCCTGCTGTTGACCGCCACTGCCCCCACCCCCGTGGTGCTGCTTGGCCGCCGTCGTGGTGGTCGTGGTGGTCGTGCTCGACGGGGTGACCGTCACCGTGGTCGGAGCGTTGCTCTGCGAACCGCAGGCGACGGTCAGCCCGCCCATGGCCAGAACGGTCAGGGTGCCGGCAGCAGCCGACCACACGCGATAGGTGCTTTTCATGGGCACCATTACTAACCCGGCAACCTGGCAACCGGACTCGCAGAAAAGGCATTTCCGCTTATGAGGTTGCTATGAACCTTCGCTACTTGCCTGCTTGCCGGTGCCGCTGATCATGCACGGGCACGCCATTGGGTCCGGTCAGCGACTGCGCGTACGTGCCGACCGCAAAGGCGACGGCAGGGCCGGTCACGGCCAGCGCGTCCCGGTTCAGCTGCTCGACGGTGTCGCCCGCCGCCGCATACCCGGGATCGAAGGCGACGCCCACCCGGCCGCCCCACAATCTGGCCTGGATCGCGGACTTACGTTGCGATGTCCCGGTCGAGATACCGCCCACCGGCACCCCGGCGGTGAGGAACGGACCATAGCCGCTCCCCAGATCCATCGTCATGTCCGCGGGCCGCTTACCGGCGAGATACAGGTATCCGGCCAGCGTGCGCTCGATTCCGGCCGACCCGGCCGGCACCGCGTCGACTGGGATCTCGGGGTTCGCCTGGCCGGACTGGTCACCATCGAAGGTGAAGAACCCGGCGTTGGGTGAGCCGAGGATGTCGAAATCCAGATACAGCGCAATGTCATTCAGCGGTTCGGCGGCCAACCCGCGCACGTACTTGGTGGCACCTTCCTGGCCCACAGCCCCCGAACCCCAGAAGGTGAACCGCACCGCGTTCTCGATTTTCGGTGAACCACCGAGTGCGGCCGCCGTCTCGAGCAACGCGGACACCCCCGTGGCGGCATCGTTGATGCCCGCGCCGGCCGGCGCGCTGTCCAGATGCGCACCTGCCAACACGACGCTGTGCTGATCACCCGTCTTGGTCTGGGCCAAGACGTTTCGCGATTTCACGCCGGTGTTCTTGGCATCGAGGGTGAGCTTCACCGGCGCGTTGGTTTTCAGCAGGACGGCATCGGCGTCCTTGCCGATGATGCCCACCGGCGTATTGAGGTGCTCGTAGTAGCCGGGACTGAACAACCCGCGCGGCGCTCCGTTCGGGTTGGGCGGGCTGACCACCAGAACCGCGACCGCGCCACGGGCCACGGCCGCGTTCTGCTTGTCGACGACCGAGCAGCCCAGGTCATCGACCACCGCGATGGCGCCGCGCAGGTTGAGCGTGCCGTAGTCGTCCGCCGCGCAGCCGGCCGGCTTCATCGGGTGCAGCGTCGGCGCGCTCAAGCCGCCCGGCGCCGTCGACGTCAGCAGTGATGCTTGTACGACGGACCAGCGGAGGCCGCCGACGTCCAGCACCGGATTGCCGGGCGCACCGCGCACCACCCGCACATACTCAGGGGTCTGAACGTCGAACCCTTTGTCCCGCAGCAGGTTCGCCACATAGTCGACACTGGCCTGGTAGCCGGGCGTGCTGTCGGCGCGGGTGCCCTTGTTCTCCGCGGCGATGGCGGCGAACTTCTTCAGGTGCGTGTAGATGCCGTCGGCACCCACCTTGGCGGCCAAATCGCGAGCGAGGTCGGGGGCGGGCGGGGGCGGCGGCGCGGGCGGTGTCTGTGGAGGCGGCGCGCACGCCGCCAGGACCGCGGTGAGCAGGCCGGCGGCCACTACCCGCCTCATGATGCCGAGACCACGTGCCGGGTCCGGTCATCGCGGACCGGAACGCCGCCCCGGCCACCCAGATCCTGGGCGTACCGGCCGAAGCCAAAAGCCACTCCGCGGCCCATGATGTCCATTGCCGTGCGGTTGATGTGCGCCAAAGTGTCCGTCTTCTTGTGGTAGTTGGGATCGAAGGGTGTTCCGGGGATACCGCCCCAGAGGCGGGCCTGCTCGTCGTTCATGCTCTCCTCATCACCGGCGACCAGTCCGCCTGCCGGAATGCCCGCCCTGGTGAAGGCGTCGTAGTCCGACCGAGCGTTGAAGGGATAGTCCTGGGGCTGCTTCCCGGCACCGGCCAGATATGCCGTGAAGGTGCGATCGATACCTGCCGAGCCCTCCGGGATGCGTGGCACCAGATCATCGGCCACCGGCGGGCCGGACAGGTTGCCGTCGTAGCTGAAGTAACCGGCGTTCTCCGAGCCGAGCATGTCGAAATTCAGATACAGCGCAATGTCTTTGAGCGCTTCGACGTCGAGAGATTCGATGTATCGGTCAGAGCCGATGGTGCCCTCTTCTTCGGCTGCCCAGAACGCGAACCGCACGGCGTTCGCGATTTTCGGTGCGCTGCCCAACTGCCGTGCCGTTTCCAGAACTGCGGCCACCCCGGACCCGTTGTCGTTGATCCCGGGACCATCCTTGACGCTGTCCAGATGTGCGCCGACCACGACGACGTCATGTCCGGACCCGGTCTTGGTCTGGGCAATCACGTTGCGGGTGTGCTCAATCCGCACTCCGGCAGCCAGCTTGAGAGTGACAGCCCCGGGATTGGCCCGCAGCCGGGCCCCGTCCGCCTTCGGAATGAGGACCGCCGGAATCTTCACCGTCGCCTTGGCCCCGAGGGTGCCGCCGCGTGCCGGGACCCCCGCGTCGTCGACGTCGTCTTTGTTGTCTGCCACCACCAGCGCCACCGCGCCATGGACCGCCGCGGCGGCTTCCTTTGTCGCGAAGGGACACGTGCCGCGGTCCACCAGGGCAACGGCACCCTTGATGGGCAAGCCGTCGTAATCGGCGCTGTTGCAGCCTGATCCGGGCCCACCACGAACAGGCACCAGCGGTGCGGTGAGACCGGGGGTGCCGGCCGAGTATTCCAGTGCCCGCGCCGGTACCCGCCTGCCGGCGACGCTCAGTTCCGGAGTGTCGTTGTAGGAAACCTTGACTTCCAGCTCCGGGGTGGCGACTTCGAAACCCTTGGCGCGCAGCGCATTCGCCACGTAGTCCACGCTCGCGTCGTAGCCCGGTGTGCCGAACACCCGGTTCCCGCCATTGGCGTCGGCGATGGCTTGTAGTTTGGCCAGATGCCCCGTCAGCGCCTCGACGGACACGCCCTTGGCGAGATCCCCGGCGAACTCCTCCGCAGAGGGCGACGATTCCCCACACCCCGAGACTCCGAGGGCCAGCACGAGCGCGAGCGCGAGCGGGGTGCGGACCATGGGCACCACCGTAGCGTGAACGCGGCCGCGCGAGGGCGCGTCAGCGCTATCGTCACGGATCTCGCCGGACCAGTGTCACCACGGCGACGGTGAACACCGTTGCCACCACCGCGGCGAAGTACAGCGCGGCGCCGACTGGCCCCCACCACATCGTGAACGTCTGGAACAGGGGAGTTTTGGTGAACGTGTAAGCGTTGGCGAAGGGCAGCAACGGCCCGATGCGGCCACCGATCTGCGGAATTGTGCCGAGCAACGGCTCCACGACGAACGGCATCAGCACGAGCACCGCGACCACGCCCGCGGTGTGGCGCAACAAGGCCCCCAACGCCACCGCCAGCACCGCCCCCAGCACCGCGTACAGGCTGGTGGCGCCGACTGCCCGCCAGACCTCCGTCCCCGACAGATCGAGATCTCCAGCGCGCTCGCTGGACAACAGCGACCGCGCCAACCCGATGGCCCCCACCATCATGACCGCCGTGACGACCCCGGAAAACAGGCCGGCGACGGCAGCTTTGGCGGCCAGCACGACACCACGATGTGGCGTGGCCAGGAACGTCGCCCGAATCATCCCGGTACCGAACTCATTCGTCACCGACAACGCGGACAAGATCATCAACACGGGAACGCCGAACACGCTCACCCCGAGGGCCGCTCGCTCCGGTGGCAGATAGCTGTACGGCATTCCACCGGCCTGGAGGGCTGCGAACCCGAGGCTGGGCACCGCGACCGACAGCGTCGTCCACACCGGCGCGCGGGTGGACTGCAATTTGATGCGTTCGGCGTTCAGCGTCGCGAGCATCAGGAAACCGACCGATAATCGACAGCGCCGTCGGTCAGCCGCAGATAGGCATCCTCCAGTGACACCTGCCGGGAGCTGAGCTCGTGCAGCGTGATGCCGTGGGCCGCGGCCAGGTCCCCGACGCGTTCTGACGGACAGTCGGTCACCGTCAGTACCTCACCCTCGCTCTGCACCGAAACTCCCTGTGCGGTCAACACTTCCCGCAGCCGCTCGAGTTGTGGGCTCCGCGCTCGGACCACCCCTTGCCCCGCTCGGGCCACGAACTCGGCCATGGTGGTCGCGGCGATCAGCCGACCGCGGCCGATGACCACCAATCGATCGGCGGTGTTGGCCATCTCGGCCAGCAGGTGACTCGACACCAGCACCGTCCGGCCCTCGGCGGCCAGGCCGCGCATCAGGGTGCGCACCCACCGGATACCTTCGGGGTCGAGGCCGTTGACCGGTTCGTCGAACAGCAGGACCTCAGGATCGCCGAGCAGGGCGGCCGCGATGCCGAGTCGCTGCGCCATGCCGAGTGAGAACGACCCCGCCCGTTTGTTCGCCACCTCGCCCAGACCCACGAGTCCGAGCACCTCGTCGACCCTGGTCGCCGGCAAGCGATTGGCGGCGGCCAGCCACCGCAGATGAGCCCGGGCCGTCCGATTGGGATGCACCTGGCGCGCGTCGAGCAGGGCACCGACACTGCGCAACGGCGACGTGAGATCTCGGTACCGCTTACCCAGCACGGTGGCGGTTCCGGCGGTCGGCCGGTCCAGCCCGACGATCATCCGCATCGTGGTGGACTTGCCGGCGCCGTTGGGTCCGAGAAATCCGGTGACGACGCCCGGCTCGACGGTGCACGTCAAGTCATCGACAGCTCGTGTTCGGCCGAAATCCTTTGTCAGGCCGTTCAGTTGGATCATCTCGTCAGGGCCTTCACGACCAGCCCGGCGACGGCTCGCATACCTGCGGCATTGGGATGTAGCGGCGCCACCCGGCCGGGCAGCGGTAGGTGAAACGCCGTGGTCCAGGGATCGGCCGACCATGCGTGATGATCACGACTGCCGTCCGCCGCCCGCACCAGTTCACAACCGGTGTCGGCGGCGGCCACGGCCGTCAGCTCGGCCAGGCGGGCGGCGACGTGCCGGCCCAGATCGGCTTCCGCGGCACCGATCGGCGGCGCGGGCACACCGGCCGGCGGCAGGAGCGTGAGGTAGTCGACGAACAGCACCCGCGCCTGCGGCGCACGCCGACGCACTTCTCGCCCAACGGTTTTCAGTGACTCACCCACGACGTCGAGGGCCTGGTCCCGCACCGTCTCATCAAGCAGTCCGCGTAGCAATCCGCCGGCGAAGGGCATCGACCGCAAGAAGCGGGGCAGGCACGCGGCACCGAGCATCGGCACGTATCCGGCGTCGTTGCCACCGATGGTGATGGTGACCAATGACTCCGACCCGTCCAGGGCATGGACCTGCGGCGGCTCACCGAACTGCCGCTGCGAGAGTACGTGCGCGGTGGTGGCACCCGAAAACGTCACGTCGACAAGGTCGTAACCGAGTCGCGCGGCGACGAGGTGCGGATAGTTGATCGCCGACCTGCCGGACCGCTTCGGCGCGCCCGAGGCTGCCGGTTTGATGCCGGGTCCCGCCGCCATCGAACTGCCGAGGGCGAGGTAGCGCTCCGTCATAGCGCCGGGCTGGATGCCTGCGCCCAGAACCGCTTGGGCACGCGGCCGGCCCGGCTGGCCAACCGGCCGGCGGTGACCGCGGCGGCCATGGCGGCCGCCATCATCGGCGGATCCGAGGCCCGGGTCACCGCGGTCGCGAGAAGCACGGCGTCGCAACCCAGTTCCATCGCCAGGGCCGCATCGCTGGCCGTACCGATACCGGCGTCGAGCACCACCGGCACCCCGGCGGCCGCGACGATCATCTCGATGTTGTGCGGGTTGGAGATACCCAGCCCGGTGCCGATGGGTGCACCCAACGGCATGACCGCCGCGCAACCGGTGTCCTCCAGTCGCCTGGCCAGCACCGGGTCATCGTTGGTGTAGGGCAGGACGACGAAGCCGTCGTCCACCAATTGCTCTGCGGCACGCACCAATTCGATCGCATCCGGCAGCAGCGTGCGCTCGTCGGCGATCACTTCGAGTTTCACCCAATTGGTCTGCAACGCTTCGCGCGCCAACTGCGCCGTCAGCACCGCTTCGGCCGCGCCGCGACAGCCGGCGGTGTTGGGGAGCGCCGCGATGCCGAGCTTGCGCAGCAAATCCAGTACGCCGGTACCGGTTTCGGCATCGATCCGGCGCATCGCGACGGTGGTCAGCTCGGTGCCCGAGGCGACGAGCGCCTCCTCCAGGATCGACAGGTTGGCCGCGCCGCCGGTGCCCATGATGAGCCGGGAGCCGAATTCGCGATCGGCGATGCGCAAGACATCGGCAGACGTACAGACCTCAGCCACCCTGCACCGCCGTCACGACCTCGATCTTGACGCCCTCGGTCAGGACGTCGTCCCACTCCGATCGCGGCAGGACCGCCCAATCGACGGCGACGGCGATGCCCTTGTCCGGAAAGCCCAGTGTGTCGATCAATTCCGCTACCGTGGTGCCTTCGCGAATCTCCACGCTCTCATCGTTGACTGTGATCAGCACACGGCCACCTTCTCTTTCACCTCACCCGCAAGCAGTTCCGAAATCCGTTGTGCGGTCCACGCGGCCAGCAGAAAGCCGTTCCGCCCGTGACCGGTCGCCGACAGGGTGCGGTCGTCCAGCCAGCCCACGATCGGCAGGCCGTCCGGAGTCATCGGCCGCAGTCCCGCCGCGCATTCGGCCAGTTCGTATTCACCGAGTGCCGGCATCACCGCACAGGCATCATCGAGAAGGTCGCGTACCCCGGTGACCGTAGGCGCGATGTCCCGGCCGTGCTCGTACTGGGTCGCGCCGACCACCACGCCGTCCGCACGGGGCACCAGGTACACCTGCCGGCCATGAACCCGGGCCCGGACCACCCGCTGCGGCACCGGCATACATCCCTTGCGCCACCGCAGCCGCAGGATCTCGCCCTTCACCGGGCGAATCGGCAGGCCGGGCCACAGGGCCGGAGCGTCGATGCCATTGGCCAGCACGGTGATACCCGCGTCGCGCGTCTGCTCGAGCGAGCCGACCGGGCCCGCCCACTGCACACCCAGACGGTCACAATGCGCGGTGAGGCCCTCGACCACCAGCCGGTTGTCCACGGCGAGTTCGGTTTCCGCGCGGAAGCCATGGCGAATCCCCTGCGCCAGCAATGGTTCGACATCGCGGGCGGCGGTGGTCACGGTCACGGGGTGGCCCTGCGCCGCGAGCCACTCGGCAACGGTGCGGATGTCAGCCGCATCGGCCCGGTCGACCGCGACCACGAGCGAGTCGCGCGCAGTGACCACGTCGTCGGGCAGCCCGTCGAGGAATCCGCCGTGCCATAACGCCAGGGAGTCCAGGCCCAGCTGCAACTGGTCCTGCTCACCCGGCCAGCCCTCGGAGTGCGGTGCGAGCATGCCGCCCGCCACCCACGAGGCGCCGCTCTCCTCGGCCCGGTGCACCCGCACCGACCACCCGTCCAGCGCCGCGCGGCGCGCCACCGCGAGACCGATGACGCCGCCACCAACGACAGCAAGGTCCAACGGCACGATCCCTCTTCTCCCTTCGCCGGCATGATCCGGATCAGGTGTGACGGTAAGGGTAGGACGACCCCACTCTCAGTCCCCGGTCCCGGGACTCCCGTGTTGCGGCGTCCACGGTAGTCGCTACCGTCGCGCTGTGCCTAAACCCACCCAGCGTCTGCAGTCCGCATCCCTCTACCTGTGCACCGACGCGCGCCGGGAGCGCGGTGACCTGGCCGAGTTCGCCGATGCTGCGCTGGCCGGGGGCGTGGACATCATCCAGCTGCGCGACAAGGGCTCGGCCGGTGAGGCACAGTTCGGTCCACTGGAGGCCAAACAGGAGCTGGCGGCGCTGGAGGTGCTGGCCGACGCGGCGCGGCGGCACGGCGCGCTGTTCGCCGTGAACGACCGGGCCGACATCGCCCGCGGGGCGCACGCCGACGTGCTGCACCTGGGCCAGGACGATCTGCCCCTGTCCCTGGCCCGCGAGATCGTCGGGCCCGATCCGCTGTTCGGCCGCTCCACCCACGACGAGCAGCAGCTGGCCGTCTCCGTGACCGAAGACGTCGACTACTTCTGCGTCGGCCCCTGCTGGCCGACGCCCACCAAGCCGGGCCGCACCGCACCCGGGCTGAACCTGGTCCGCGCGGCCGCGGCATCCGGAACCGTCAAACCCTGGTTCGCCATCGGTGGCATCGACCTGGCCCGCGTCCCCGACGTGGTGGCCGCCGGCGCGCACCGCATCGTGGTGGTGCGGGCCATCACTGCTGCAGAGGATCCGGCTGCGGCAGCCCGGGCACTCAAAGAGGCCTTGCCGCAGGCGTCTACGAACTGAGCGGGATGCCCGCCGTCACGCTGCGCAGGCGCTCCCAACTCGCGGCGAACCCGGGATGCAGCGGTAGTGAGGTGACATCGTCCTCGGAGACCCAGCGCAGTTCGACGCTCTCCCGATTGGGCACGGTCTCGAGTTGTTCGGGCGCGTCCGCGATGACCGTCGTGTACGTCCAGACCTCGCCGATCGCCGTCGCGGTGACGACCGTGGTCCGAACCGTCAATTGATGCGCCTCCAACCCTGCTTCTTCATAGGCCTCGCGGACGGCGGCTTCCTCGACGGTTTCGTGACTGTCCCGCGCCCCACCCGGCAGCGCCCAGGTGCCCCCTTGATGACTCCACGGCGCGCGGTACTGCAAGAGCACCGCCGCTCCGCCACCCGGCTGCGGCGCCCGCACCAGAAGCCCGGCCGCGCCATGGCGGCCCCAGAAGTGGGAGCCGTCTGCCGCAAGCACCCATCCGTCACCGTCGCCCTGCACGAAACCCACAATAGGACCCTGCTATCGATGCCAAGTTTTGATGTTGGCAGAGTCGGCGCGTAGGGCGTGGAATCTGACAAACATTTGGGACCGGGCCGACGGGGAATCCACCCCCTGCGCGCCGCAAGCTCTTAGACTTCTATTAAACGAGTTCGGCAGGGTCAAGGGGTCCGGAAAGTTGAGGTCGGCGCACACGTGACGGTGGAGTTGGCGCACCCTTCAACCGAGCCCGTGGCTTCTCGGTCACCCGGAACTCCCGCACACACCCGTTGGTGGTTCATGTGGACCACACCCGGCCGCATCCTGCTCATCGGATTGACGCTGGCCGGCCTCGTCATCGCGTGCGCGTTCGCCACGTCCACGACCATCCACGCCCGCCAGCAGGCCCTGACCACCGTGCTCGATCACACGGAGCCGCTGGCGTTCGCGGCCGGTCAGCTCTACACCACGCTGTCCGTCGCCGACGCCGCCGCAGGCACCGCCTTCATCGCCGGCTCCGAACCGCAGGACGTTCGGCAACGCTACGAGCAGGCGATCACCGACGCCGCGGCCGCGGTCACCGCGGCCTCGAGCGGGCTGACCGATGAGCGCATGGTGCAGGTGCTCGGGCACATCAACGCCGAGCTGGCGGTTTACACCGGACTGGTGGAAACCGCCCGGACCAACAATCGCGCGGGTAACCCGGTCGGTTCGTCCTACCTGTCCGAGGCGTCATGGCTGATGCAGACGCAGATCCTGCCCGACGCACAGAGGCTCTACGACAGCACCTCGGCGCGCGTGAATTCGGAGACCAGCGGCTCGTCGCAGGTTCCCGCACCGGTGATCCTGGTGGTCGCGGCCACGCTGATGTTCGGCTTCTTCTCGAACCGCTGGCTGGCGAGGCACACCCGCCGCCGCGTCAACATCGGTTTCGTGGCCGGGGGCATGGCAGTCCTGATCATGATCGTCTGGATCGGGGCCACTCTCGTCATCTCGACCACGGACACCCGGCACGCCCGCAACGCCGCGGCCTCGCTGCAAACCGTGACCAGCATGGCCATCACGGCACAGCAAGCCCGTGCCGACGAGACACTGTCGCTGATCCGGCGCGGCGACGAGAGCGTCCGCAAGCAGTCGTACTACCACCGCATCGACGCCCTCCAACAACAGCTGGCCGACTACATGCGGCGCCCCGACGCGATCGGCAAGAAGGACCTGGAGGGGGCCGATCAGCTGGTACGCCGCTGGCGCGCCGCCGACGACCGGATCAACGCCTACATCTCGACCGGCAACTACCAATCCGCGACGCAGGTGGCCCTGGGCACGAGCGAAGACGACTCCACGCCTGCCTTCGACAAGCTCGATGAGGCCCTCTCCAAGGGCATCGCCGAAAGCCGCAAACAGCTCCGCAGCGACATCCTCAACGGGCGTCAGGCGCTGTCGGGAGCGACGGTGGGCGCGGCGGCACTGAGCCTCGCCGCGGCGGTGGCAGTGGCGCTCGGGCTGTGGCCGAGGTTGAGTGAATACCGATGAGTCTTGCAATGCGTTCTCGATTGGTCCCGGCGATGGTGGCGGTACTGGTGGCCGCCGGCTGCGGCGAGGCCCCACCCGCGGCAGGACCGCCGAGCATCACCATCGCGCCGCCCACACCCGCCGGCATGCAGGTGCAGACGGCAGTGCCGGACCTGGGCCCCGAGGACAAGTCCGACTGCACCGCGAGCCTGCGGCCGTTCCCGACGCCCGAGGCCGCGGCGGCGGCCGTCACCAACATCAAGGACCGGGGCCGGCTGATCGTCGGGCTCGACATCGGCAGCAACCTCTTCGCCTTCCGCGACCCGATCACGGGCCAGATCACCGGCTTCGATGTCGACATCGCCGGTGAGGTGGCACGCGACATCTTCGGCACGCCGTCACAGGTCGAGTACCGGATCTTGTCGGACAACGACCGGATCTCGGCACTGCAACACAACACCGTCGACATCGTGGTGAAGACCATGAGCATCACCTGCGAACGCCGCAAGCTGGTGAACTTCTCGGCCGAGTACTTCTCCGCCAAACAGCGCATCCTCGCCGCCCGCGACTCCGACATCCGCAAGCCCGCGGACCTCTCCGGCAAGCGGGTGTGCGTGGTAACGGCCACCACCTCGAAGGCGCGGCTGCAGCGCATCACCCCGCCGCCGATCCTCGTCGAAGCGGTCACCTGGGCGGATTGCCTGGTGGCGCTACAACAGCGACAGGCCGACGCCGTGTCCACCGATGACGCCATCCTGGCCGGCCTCGTGGCGCAGGACCCGTACCTGCACATCGTCGGGCCCAACATGGCCGAGGAGCCGTACGGCATCGGCATCAACCTGAACAACACCGGGCTGGTCCGGTTCGTCAACGGAACGCTGGAGCGGATTCGCCGCGACGGGACGTGGAACACGTTGTACCGCAAGTGGTTGACCGTGCTGGGCTCGACGCCGAACCCACCCGTACCGAGGTACAGCGACTGATGCCCGACAGCGAAGCGACGACCGGCCCGGTGGACGCGGGTCCCGACACCGACCCCGGAACCCAGGCCGTCGAGGTGACGTGGGACTCGTTGGCCACGATGCGGCCGATGGGCACGCAAGCGGTGTTCCGGCCGCAGTTCGACGACTCGGCCAGCATCCCGGTGCCCGTTCCGCCTGAACGCGATTCCGCCCCCACCAGTCTCGTCACCGCGACCACCCGGGTCTCCCCCATCCGTCGCCTGGGCGGTGGCCTGGTCGAGGTGCCTCGGATGGTGGATCAGGATCCCCTCTCGGCGCTGATGACCAATCCGGTGGTGGCCGAAGCCAAGCGCTTCTGCTGGTCCTGCGGCAAGCCGGTCGGTCGGTCCGAGAACGGTGAACCCGGCCAGTCCGAAGGCTGGTGCCCGCACTGCGGGGCCGCGTATTCGTTTCTGCCGCAACTGAGCCCGGGCACCATGGTGGCCGACCAGTACGAGGTCAAGGGCTGCATCGCACACGGGGGGCTGGGCTGGATTTACCTGGCGCTGGACACCAACGTCAACAACCGGCCGGTCGTGCTCAAAGGCCTGGTGCACTCCGGCGACGCCGAGGCGCAGGCGATCGCCATGGCCGAGCGGCAGTTCCTCGCCGAGGTCACCCATCCCGCGATCGTGAAGATCTTCAACTTCGTCGAACACGCCGACAAGCACGGCGACCCGGTCGGCTACATCGTGATGGAGTATGTCGGCGGCATCTCGCTGAAGCAGGTGAAGGGCGCCAAACTGCCGGTGGCCCAGGCGATCGCCTACATGCTGGAGATCCTGCCCGCGCTCGGCTACCTGCACTCCGTCGGCCTGGTCTACAACGACCTCAAGCCCGAGAACCTCATGCTCACCGAGGAACAGCTCAAGCTCATCGACCTCGGTGCGGTGTCACGGATCAACTCGTTCGGATTCCTGTACGGCACACCGGGTTACCAGGCGCCGGAGATCGTCCGGACCGGCCCGACCGTCGTCACCGACATCTACACCGTCGGCCGCACCCTCGCGGCGCTGACCCTGAACCTGAAGACGGACAAGGGCCGGTACGTCGATGGGCTGCCCGAGGACGATCCGGTCCTGGCCCAATACGATTCGTTCGGCCGGCTGCTGCGGCGCGCGATCGATCCCGACCCGCGCCGGCGGTTCGGCAGCGCCGAAGAGATGTCCGGGCAGCTCCTCGGCGTACTGCGTGAGGTGGTCGCCCAGGACACGGGCACACCGCGGCCCGGTCTGTCGTCGGTGTTCAGCCCGTCGCGCTCGACGTTCGGCGTCAACATGCTGGTGGCCCATACCGACGTGTACATCGACGGGCAGGTGCACACCGAGAAGATCACCGCACCTGAGATTGTCCGGGCCCTGCAGGTGCCGCTGGTCGACCCGGCCGACGTCGGCGCGACGGTGCTGTCGGCCACCGTGCTGAGCCAGCCGGTGCAGACCCTGGATTCGTTGCGCGCGGCCCGGGAAGGCTCGCTCGACTCCGAAGGGGTGGATCTGTCGCAGTCGGTCGAGCTGCCGCTGATGGAAGTGCGCGCGCTACTCGACCTGGGCGATGTCGCCAAGGCCAACCGGAAGCTGGAGAACCTGGCCGACCGGATCGGTTGGCACTGGCGGCTCGTGTGGTTCCGCGCGGTCGGCGAACTGCTGTCTGGTGACTATGCCGCGGCGACAACGGATTTCACCGAGGTTCTCAACACCCTGCCGGGCGAACTGGCACCCAAAGTGGCGTTGGCGGCCACCGCCGAACTGTCCGGGTCGGAGGCTGAGCGGGCCTTCTATCAGACGGTGTGGAACACCGACAACGGCATCATCTCAGCCGGTTTCGGGCGGGCCCGGGTGCAGGCTATGGCCGGCGACCGCGAAGCCGCGGTTCACACCCTCGACGAAGTTCCGGCCACCTCGAGACATTTCACCACGGCGCGACTGACCAGCGCCGTCACGCTGTTGTCGGCGGCCACCACCGCCGAGATCACCGAACGCCAAATCCGCGATGCCGCACGCCGAGTGGAGGCGTTGCCGGAAACCGAACCGCGTGTGCTGCAGATCCGGACGCTGGTGCTCGGCACGGCCCTGGACTGGCTGGCCGACCACACCGCCAGCACCAACCACATCCTGGGTTTCCCGTTCACCGAACACGGTCTGCGCCTCGGCGTGGAGGCCTCCTTGCGCGCGTTGGCCCGGGTGGCGCCAACGAAGGCGCACCGTTACGCGCTGGTGGACCTGGCCAACAATGTGCGGCCGATCAGTACGTTCTAGCGGTAGCGGTCACGCAGCTGCGGATCGTTTTCCCACCACAGGCCACTCGACGGTGCCTCCGCCTCCGCTTCGGCGTCGGCTCCGGATGCGGCGCGCGCCGCAGGGGCCGCCGTAGCGGCTGCCGCGGCGTCCAGCTCGGCGTCGACCTCCGCCGCCTTACGCCGTTCGTCAGAACCCAGCGCCCGCATCAGCAGCAAGATGAACGGCACACCCAGGACGTCACCCAGAATCCACAAGATCCCGGCGCCGAACGTCTGGTCCTGGCGGATGCTCGGGCCGAAGTCGCGGTGCAGTCCGGCGTAATAGTCGTAGGCGATCACCGGGCCGAGCCACAGCACCAGACCGAGGATGCCGTCGCCGAGACCCTCGGCCACGCTGATCCCGATGGACAGCAGCGGCGGGTAACGCCGCGGCACCGGGTCGACCTGCAAGCGGGCATAGAAGTAGGCAAAGCCGATGCCCAGCAGCACAAGTCGGGTCACAGCGGCCAGCGGTCCGGTCATCGACGCGACGTACCACGGTGTCAGGTACAGCAGCCACGGTGTCGCCAGCATCAGCACCGAGGTCACCGGGGGTGACAGGAGCAGTCGCGCGGGGACGGAATTCAGCACCCTGTCGACGCGCTCCTGCACCGATGGACTGAGCGCGGCCCGCATCGTCGCGACCGGGCGGCTCAGCGCGAAGAAGAAGGGCACGACGTAGAGCAACAGCAGGACCTGTAGAGCGCGCACCCAGAACAGCGCCGGCGCGTAGACCGCGAGGGCGCTGAGCGTCGATACCGCCCACACCCCGGCTGCGACGCCGAAGCACCACAGCTGGCTCCGGGTCACCGGGGTGCGCCGACAGGTCCAAACCAGGGCGCCGATGCCGAGCAGCATCAACACCACAGCCACAGGGTCAAATGTCCCGGTCAAAGGGTGCACGAGGCGCAAGCTACGCCCCTATCCTGGGAGGTTCCTTCAGGAAACCTTGCAGACCTCGACGCAGGCCCGCGCGATGGCCAGCTCTTCATTGGTGGGGATCACCAGCACGCTCACCGGCGAGGTATCCGTGGAGATCCGCCGGGCCCCGCGCGCCGTGGACCGGTTGCGCTCCTCGTCGACCTCGATCCCGAGGGCCGACAGCCCGGCGAGCGCATCCCGGCGGACCGCGGCGTCGTTCTCGCCCACCCCGGCGGTGAAGGTGACGACGTCGGCCCCGCCCAACAGCGCCAGGTAGCCGCCGATGTACTTGCGCAGCCGGTGGATGTAGACGTCGTAGGCCAGTTGGGCCGCTTCGTCACCGTCATCGATGCGCTTGTGCAGCTCGCGGAAATCGGTGGCACCGCCCAGTCCCGATACGCCCGAGTGGCGGTTCAGCAGGACGTCGATCTCCTCGATCGACATCCCGGCGGCGCGCGACAGGTACATGATGATGCCGGGGTCCACGTCGCCGGAGCGGGTGCCCATCACCAAGCCCTCCATGGGCGTCAGGCCCATCGAGGTGTCGATGGGCCGGCCGCCGGCGATGGCCGACGCCGACGCACCGTTACCCAGATGCAGGACAATCTGATTCACCGATTCGAGGGGCAGACCCAGGAACTGTGCGGCCTGCTCGCTGACGTACTGGTGCGACGTGCCGTGGAAGCCGTACCGGCGAATGTGCCACTTGTCGGCCACATCCCGGTCGATCGCGTACTCGGCGGCGGCCGCCGGCAGGTTGTGGAAGAAGGCCGTGTCGAACACCGCGACATGCGATACGTCCGGCAGCAGCTTGCGGGCTGCGTTGATGCCCATCAGTCCCGGCGGATTGTGTAGCGGCGCCAGCGGCGCGAGCTTTTCGAGTTCGGCGATCAGCTCGTCGCCGATGAGAGTCGGACGGTAGAACCGCCGGCCGCCATGCACGACGCGGTGACCGACGCACGCGATCTCGCCGGCCGACACTCCGGCGGCCCTGACCGCATCGAACACCTGACGCAACGCCTTCGGGTAATCCTCGACCCGCTCGATCACGCCGTCGGCCAGTGACTCGCCCGAAGTCGGTTGCACCAATCGGTATTTCACCGACGACGAGCCGCAGTTGAGTACCAGTACGGGCCCGCTCATTTCGCTCCTTGAGCCTGAATCGCCGTGATGGCAACGGTATTGACGATGTCCTCGACAAGGGCGCCGCGGGACAAGTCGTTCACGGGTTTGTTCAGGCCCTGCAGCACCGGGCCGATCGCGATGGCGCCCGCGCTGCGCTGCACCGCCTTGTACGTGTTGTTGCCGGTGTTCAGATCCGGGAAGATCAGCACCGTCGCCCGGCCGGCCACCGGCGAATCCGGCATCTTGGTCGCGGCCACCGAAGGCTCCACCGCGGCGTCGTACTGGATGGGCCCTTCGACCAGCAGCTCCGGCGCCCGCTTTCGCACCAATTCCGTTGCCGCCCTGACCTTGTCGACGTCGGCGCCCGTCCCCGAATCGCCCGTCGAGTAGGACAGCATGGCCACGCGCGGCTCGATCCCGAACTGCGCTGCGGTCTGCGCCGAGCTGATCGCGATGTCGGCGAGCTGCTCGGACGTCGGGTCCGGCACGATCGCACAGTCGCCGTAGGCCAGCACCCGATCAGCCAGACACATCAGGAAGATGCTCGACACCGTCGAGATGTCCGGCGCGGTGCGGATGATCTCGAACGCCGGCCGCACGGTGTGCGCCGTGGTGTGCACGGCACCGGACACCATGCCGTCGACCATGTTGTTGTGCACCAGCATGGTGCCGAAATACGAGACGTCGTGGATGATTTCGCGGGCCTGCTCGAGCGTCACGCCCTTCTTCTTGCGCAGCTCGGCGTACTGCATCGCGAACTGGTCACACAACTCGCTGGTGCGTGGATTCAGCACCACGGCGTCCGACAGATCCAGACCCAGCTCGGCGGCCCGCGCCCGCACCGTCGGCTCGTCACCGAGAATGGTGAGGTCGGCAACCGAACGGGCGAGCAGCCGGCCCGCGGCACGCAGAATCCGGTCATCGTCGCCTTCGGGCAAGACGATGCGCTTCCGGTCGGCCCGGGCCCGGTCCTGGAGCTGATGAGTGAACATCTGCGGCGTGGTGACCGTAGGAATCGGAACCGCAAGCTGGGCAAGCAGATCCGCCACATCGACATGCTGGTCCATCAAGGCCAGCGCGGTGTCGATCTTACGAAGCGAAAGGGCCGTCACCCGCCCCCTGGCCATCGACGCGGCCCGGGCGGTGTCATAGGTACCCAAGTCGGTGGCCACGATCGGCAACCGCAGCCCAAGGCCCGCAACCAGCTTCGCGATCGACGGATGCAACGGCAGGCCGCCGTTGAGAACCAGACACGAGATTGATGGAAAGCCTTCTGCGGCATGAGCACTGGCGATCGCCAGCACCACGTCCGACCGATCGCCCGGGGTGATGACGGCCATGGCGTCGGTGAGACGCTCGAGGCAGTGCTCGGCCGTCATACCCGCGACCATCACGCCCATCACTTCGCGGCTCAGCAGCTCGGCGTCACCGCTGAGCACCGTGCCGTGCACCGCGTCACGCAGCTCGGCCACCGACGGCGCCGAAAGCAGCGGTTCCTCGGGCAGGACATAGCTTTTCGGCGCGAACCGCGCCAACGCAGCAGCGACCGAGGCCAATTCATCAGGCGCGCACCGGTTGGCCACCACCGCGGCGGTGTGCGCGTGCTGCACCGCCAGCTCGGCCAGACACAGCTCCACGACGTGGGCGACCTCGTCGGGAGTGCGATCCGCGCCCCGCACCGAAAGCAGCACCGGCGCGCCCAGATTGACCGCGATGCGCGCGTTCACCGACAGTTCGGTCGGCGACGCGACGTCGGAGTAGTCACTGCCCACGATCACCACCGCATCGCACTTGTCGGCGACGCGGTGGTACCGGTCGACGATGTCGGCGATCGCCGCATCCGTGTCTTCGTGCAGCTGCTGGTAGGTGACACCCACGCAGTCGTCGTACTCCAGACCCGCGGTGGTGTGGGTCAGCAGCAGCTCGAGGATGTAGTCGGGGCCGTCGCCGGCGCGCGTTATCGGCCGGAACACCCCGACCCTGGCGACTGTGGCCGCCAGCCGGTGCAACAGCCCTAGCGCGATGGTCGACTTGCCGGTGTCGCCTTCAGGTGAGGCGACGTAGATCGCGGATGAGCGCTCGCGCGAAGACCATGTTGGGGTGGCGTCAGGCACGGCCACAGCCTATCGAGCCACGACGTCCGTCAGGCCAGCTTGCGCAGCCGAGGCTCAAGATCGCTCTTGAACAGGTCCAGAAAACGACGCTGGTCCTGCCGAGGGTCGTGGAACACCAGGTGGTTCAGGCCCCAGTCGACGTACTGCTTGACCTTCTCGACGGCTTCGTCCGGGTCCGACGCCACGATCCAGCGCTTGGCGACCTGCTCGATGGGCAGCGCGTCGGCAGCCTTCTCCATCTCGATCGGGTCGTCGATGGAGTGCTTCTGCTCGGCCGTCAGCGACAGCGGCGCCCAGAACCGGGTGTTCTCCAACGCCAGCTTCGGGTCCGGATCGTAGGAGATCTTGATCTCGATCATCCGGTCGATGTCGTCGGGGTTCTTGCCCGCCGCCTCGGCGCCCTCGCGCATGGCGGGGATGAGCTTGTCTTTGTACAGCTCCTCGCCCTTGCCGGAGGTGCAGATGAAGCCATCACCGGCGCGGCCGGCGTACTTGGCCACCTGCGGCCCGCCCGCGGCGATGTAGATCGGGATGCCACCCTCAGGGACGTCGTAGATCGAGGCACCCTTGGTCTTGTAGTACTCGCCTTCGAAGTCGACGCGGTCGCCGAGCCACAGCTCACGCATCAGCCGCACGGACTCGCGCAGCCGCGCATACCTCTCTTTGAACTCCGGCCATTCGCCTTCGTAACCGGTGGCGATCTCGTTGAGCGCCTCCCCGGTGCCGATGCCCAGGAAGATCCGGTCCGGGTACAGGCAGCCCATGGTCGCGAACGCCTGCGCGATGACGGCCGGGTTGTAGCGGAACGTCGGGGTCAGCACCGAGGTGCCCAGGATCAGCCGCTCGGTGCGCTCGCCCACGGCGGTCATCCAGGCCAGAGAGAACGGTGCGTGGCCGCCGGTGTGGCGCCATGGCTGGAAGTGATCACTGACGGTGGCGCTGTCCATGCCCGCCGCTTCGGCGGCCACCGCCAGCTCGACGAGTTCACGCGGGGCGAACTGCTCCGCCGACGCCTTGTATCCCAGCCTGAGTTCAGCCATGAGTTCCGTTCCTGTTCGTCGCTGCCACGACATTGCTCCTCGCGTGCGCATCCGCCCAATTGCTGCTCGCGTCCGCATGCACCTACTTTTCTACTCTGCCTACACTCGCCTCATGGCGGCAGCCCTGAGCGCGATCTCCGAGAATGTTGACTTCAACGTTCACTTCGCCCAGACCGATCTGGTGAACTGGACCCTGGTCAGCGACGACAGCGGGGTGACCCTGATCGACGCCGGCTACCCGGGCCAGCGCGACGACGTCCTCCGTTCCTTGCGCGACCTGGGCTTCGAGGCCGGCGACGTGCGGGCGATTCTGCTCACGCACGCTCACGTCGACCACCTCGGCGCGGCGATCTGGTTCGCCAAAACCCATGGCACGCCGGTGTTCTGCCACGGCGCCGAAGTCGGCCACGCCAAACGCGAGTATCTGGAACAGGTTTCACCGACCGATCTGCTGACGCGGGCCTGGAACCCGCGGTACCTGGCCTGGTCGCTGACCATCGTCGGCAAGGGTGCGCTGGTGCGCGAGGGCATCCCCAGCGCGCAGGCGCTCACCGAGGACGTCGCGGCCACACTGCCGGGCAGCCCGCAGCTGATCCCCAGCCCGGGGCACACCGGCGGGCACTGCTCATACGTGTTCGGCGACGTGCTGGTGGCCGGCGACGCCATGATCACCGGACACCCGGTGCTCACCAAGGGCGGCCCGCAACTGCTGCCGCAGATGTTCAACCACGACCAGGCCGCATGCGAACGGAGCCTGTCCGCGCTCGGCCTGCTGGACACCCAGGTGCTGCTGCCGGGCCACGGTCCCGCGTGGCGTGGCCCGGTCCGCGAAGCTGCCGAGCTGGCACTGCGGCGGAGCTGAGCGAACGGACCCCGTAGGGGAGCTGAACTCAGACGCTGCGCTTGACGAGTTCCAGGAACAGCACGAACAGCCCGGCCAGCAATAGACCGCCCGCCACGACGACGGCCGGCAGGAAGAACATGTGGTCGAGCTCTTCGTCGTCAAAAGTGTTGTTGCCCTGCGCATCACGGTTGATCGGGCCATAGAACACCCGACCGAAGGCGGACCAGCGCACTGCGCGCGCCCGGCGCCGGTGCGGGTTGTCCTCGGCCATCCGGACGAAGCGGGTCCGCGCGACCATACCGGTCGCCAGCACGACCAGCGCGGCGACCAGCAGCAGACACCCGACGGCCCAACCGGAAAGCACAGTCAAGCGTATCCACCGGACCGTCGGATCGACCCCAATTCTGGAGCCTCCAGCTGGGAATCCGGCGCATGATGATGCTGGTCATTGCCGGAGAGCTACATCAACTATACTCAATTGCGAATTCCATCAATTCGTCAATCAGGAGGTGCCGCAGTGGTCGACAACGTACTCAATGGCCCCGAACGGCCGCTGTACGAGATCAAGGCGAACCTCTTCAAAGCCTTGGCGCACCCGGCCCGCATCAGGGTGCTGGAGATCGTATCGACCTCCGACGGCCCGACCGCGGTGAGCGACATCCTCGCGGCCAGCGATATCGAGCCGACGCTGCTCTCGCAGCATCTGGCCGTGCTCAAACGTCACCACGTGGTCACCGGGTATCGGACGGGCAACGCGGTGTACTACACGCTGGCGCATCCGAAGATTGCTGAGCTGTTGGTCATCGCCCGGGCCTTTCTTGCCGATACCCTTGCGGCTCAACGTGATCAGCTCGATGTTGTCGACTCGCTGCCGCCGATCGGCACGGGTCGATGATCAGCGCCGCCGGTGACCGCATCGCCCGGTTGCTGCCATCCCGCAAGGACTATGCGGGCCTGCGCCGCTCGTGGCGGCGTGATGTCCTGGCCGGGGTGACGGTCGGGGTGGTGGCGTTGCCGTTGGCGCTGGCGTTCGGCATCAGTTCGGGTGTCGGTGCGGCGGCTGGGCTGGTCACCGCGGTCGTGGCCGGGCTGGTGGCCGCGATATTCGGCGGCTCGCACGTCCAGGTATCCGGGCCGACCGGGGCGATGACGGTGGTACTGGCGCCGATCGTGGCGCAGTACGGGCTGGGCAGTGTCGCCCTGGTCACCATCTTGGCCGGCGTCATCGTCGTGGCCGCAGGCATCACCGGGGTGGGGCGCGCCGTGACGTTCATCCCATGGCCCGTGATCGAAGGATTCACCCTCGGTATCGCCATCATCATTTTCCTGCAGCAAATCCCCGCCGCACTCGGGCAGCCGGCACCCGCTGGACGATCCCCCCTGATGGCAACAGCCGACGTCGTCTCGCACATCGACATGGGTGCGGCGCGGCCCGCACTGTTCGTCACGGCGCTGGTGGCGGTGCTGATGGTCGTCCTGCCGCGGTTGCATCGTGCGGTGCCGGCGTCGTTGGTCGCGGTTGTCGCGGCGACCGCACTGGTGGTGGCTACCAAGTTGCCGACGTCGGTCATCGGGGACCTGCCGTCGCGGCTACCGACACCGGTATGGCCACACGCCGATCTGACGGCGCTGCACTCTCTGTTCGGTGCGGCGCTGGCGATCGCCGCGCTGGCCGCGATCGAATCACTGCTGTCGGCGCGAGTGGCAGCGACGATGTCCCCGACCGGGCCCTACGACCCGAACCGGGAACTGCTGGGGCAAGGACTGGCATCGGTGGCCTCGGGAGTGTTCGGCGGCATGCCGGCAACCGGAGCCATCGCCCGCACCGCGGTCAATGTGCGTTCCGGTGCGCGCACCCGGGTCGCGGCCATCGTGCACTCGATGATGCTGCTCGCCGTGGTGTATCTGGTCAGCGGCCCCGTCGGTGCGATCCCGCTCGCAGCACTGTCGGCGGTACTGATGGTCACGGCGTGCCGGATGATCGCACCCCACACGGTCACCCGGATTCTGCGATCCACCCGCTCGGGCGCGGTGACCTTCCTGCTCACCGCGACCGTCACCGTCTGCTTCGACCTGATCCAGGCCGTCGAGATCGGTATCGCCGCCACGGCGCTGTTCGCGCTGCGCACGCTGGCCCGGCGCAGCAGCGTCACCCGCGAGGACCTGCCCGGACCGTATGTGCCCGGCGACGAGCGCATCGCGTTGCTCCGGCTCGATGGCGCCATGTTTTTCGGTGCGGCCAAACGGATTTCAACCGCCATCACCGACGGCAACCATCCCGATACGTCGGTCGTGATCATCCGGCTGTCCCAACTCGGCATGCTCGACGCCACCGGCGCGCACACCCTGACCCACATCGCCGAAGACCTCGAGGCACGGGGCATCACCGTGATCATCAAAGGCGTCCGACCCGAACACCGAGACCTGCTCGCAGGTGTCGGCATCATCGACTCCCTGCGCCATGAGAACCATCTCATCGACACCCTGGACGACGCCATCGCCCACGCCCGCAGCCACACCACCCGTAGCGCCGCAACCCGGCACGGCCGCATTCCGTCGAACCCCGTCCAAGCGAGGAACCAGATATGAGCCTGACCAGCCATGCTCCCACCACCGATGGCACCACCATCGACGCCACCGCACTGCACCGCGCCGCCGGTGAACCCGCCAAAGGCCACGCCCTGCACCCGGCGGTATCCGGGGTACGTCCAGGCTCGGGCGTCCTCGTGATCACCCGCGGCCCCGGTACCGGCGGGCGGTTCCTGCTCACCGATGCCGTCGTGGCCACCGGCCGGCACCCCGACAGCACGGTGTTTCTCGATGACATCACCGTCAGCCGTCACCACGCGCAAATCCGTTGGCTCGACGGCGAATACTGGATCTTCGACGCCGGCAGCCTCAACGGCACCTACGTCAACGGCACCCAAATCCAATCCCTCCCGCTCACCAGCGGCGACGAAATCGAGATCGGCAAATTCCGTCTCACCTTCACCTGCCAACCGCACGGCCCGCGACGCCCCTGAGCGCCATGGCCGCCCCATTGGTGTGGCGCGGGTGGCGCGGGCCGTGTTCTCGCGGCGGCGATCAGAGATCGTTGCCGGCGTAGGACAGGTTGAAGCTCTTGTTGGTCAGCGGAAAGTCAGGAACGATGGTGTCGGCCATCGCTACCGGCAGGGCGGGCCAGTTAAACCACGAGGGGTCAACGATTTTCGAGCGGGTGATGTGTCCGGCATCGAGCTCGACGCGGTGCACGATGGTGCCTCGCCAGCCTTCGACGATGCCGACTCCGCTGCGGCGGCCGCTGCCCGACTCGACGGCGGTGGTGTACGTGGTCGGACCGGGGCACGTCTCGAGCAGGTGCCAAGCCAGCTCGATGGAGGCGGCAACATCGTCGCTGCGCACGGTGTAGCGGGCCAGCACGTCGCCGGCATCGGATCGGGTCTCGGTGACCGGCAGGGCGACGACGGGGTGGTCGAGGCGGGCATCGGTGCGGATGCCGCTGGCGCGCGCCACATATCCGAGGCATCCGATGGCCTGCGCATCGTCGAGCGGCAGCACCGAGGTGCCGGTGAAGCGTTCGGCCACAATGGTATTGGCCAGGGTGAGCGCGGCGACCTCGGCGAGGTCGGCGCCGATCGAGCGTAGCTCGCCCGGTGTGGGCAGGGTCAGCAGCCGCACCGATCCCGGGCTGATCGCGCCGCGCAGGAGGCGATGACCGGTCACGGTGGCGTTGAGCCGCAGTAGCCGTTCTCGGATGCGCAAGCAGTGGCTGTTGGCCAGGGAGAACCCGACGTCGTTGGCCAGGGCGCCGAGGTCGGCGGCCAAGTTGTAGAGCCGTTCGAGTTCGATCAGCAGGGCCCGAAGGCGTTGGGCTGGTGGCGGAATCTCGATGCCGAGGCAGTTTTCGACAGCCAGGCTGTGCGCGAGGGCGTGGGCGGCGGAGGTGTCGCCGCTGACGCGTTCGGCCAGCGCGGTGGCGTCGTCGGCCGGCCTGCCCTCGAAGAGCTTTTCCAGTCCGCGGTGGACGAACCACAGCCGGGCCTTGACGCGCAGCACCGTTTCCCCGACCACCGAGAACCGGAAGTGTCCGGGCTCGATGAGACCGGCATGGACCGGGCCCACCGGGATCTCGTAGACCCCGGTTCCCTCGACAGTGACGAATGGAAACCGCCCGCCCTGGGCGAACTCTGGTGCGGGCCCGGCGCCCGCGCGCATGGGATACCAGTCGGCGGGCCAGTGTGCGTGACGGACCAGTCGCCGCGGCCGGGGATGGCCCACCGGGGTGATGCCGTACAGGTCGGCCATTTCGCGTTCGAAACGGCTGGCCGGGAACGACAGGTATCCCAGTGATGGCATCGCCTGGTCATCGGCGGGCAGTAGGCATTCCAGTTCGACGCGCCGGTCGGGGCGCCCGGCCAGGAACAGGTAGACGATCCGCAACCGACCGTCGTCGTCGTGGGCCGCCACCAACGCCAGCCGGAAACCGTCGGTGAGCAACTGCTCGGCCATATCGGCGACCTCAGTGCGCTCGATACGGTAGTGGTGACGCTGTGGGTTCATCGCAGCGCGCCGAGTTGGGTTGCGGCGCTGTGCAGCAGCGCGGTCAGCGGGCCGGCGGTGATACCGAGAGCGATGGACAACCCCACCCCGGCGATCAAGGAGCCGGCGACGGTGCTCGGTAGGGTCAGCGGCGGCGCATCTGCCGGTGACGGACCGAGCAGCATCCGGCCGCCGTTGCGCACCAACGCGGTGAACGCGACCGCGACCAGCAGCATCGCCGCGGCCAGCACCCACACGAGGCGGGCATCAGCCAGGGAACGAGCAATGCCGAGCTCGCTGGCGAACAGGGCGAACGGCGGCAGACCGGCCAGTGCGATCAGACCGGCGGCGAAGCACCCGCCGACCAGCGGGCCGCGTCGCAGCACACCGGTGATATCGCCGATCGCGGTCGAACCGTGGCTGACCTGGAGCTGGCCGCCGGCCACGAACAGCACGGTTTTGCCGATGCCGTGAGCCATGACGTGCAGGAGCAGGGCGGTGATGGCCAGCGGGGTGCCCGCCGCCGCCGCCAGCGCGATAAGGCCCATGTTCTCCATCGACGAATATGCCAGGAGCCGTTTGAGGTCACCGGTGACGGTCAACATCGCCGCTGCTACCAGCAAGGTGGCCAGGCCGATGGTGATCAGTCCGGCGCGCAGGAATCCTGGTCCGGTCGCGGCGTCGATCACTGGTTTGATGCGCAGCAGCACCGAGAACGCCACGGCGAGCAGTACCCCGCTCATCAGCGCCGATACCGGGGCCGGCGCCTGGCTGTGTGCGTCAGCGAGCCAGGTGTGAAACGGGACGAGCCCCGTTTTGGCACCGTATCCGATCAGCAGCAGCCCTCCGGCCAGGCGGGTGACGGCGGGATCGAGGGTGTGTGCGTAGGCGGCGAGCACGTCGAGATCGAGCGCGTGGGCGCTCGGCGCGAGTGTGTGCTGGGCGGCGAAGTACAGCAGGACGGTGCCCAGGAACGCGACCGCGATGCCGACCGAGCAGATCACCACGTATTTCCAGGTGGCTTCCAGCGCGTGGCGGGTGCGGCGGTGCCCGACCAGGAACGCGGTGATGACGGTGGTGGCTTCGATGGCGACCCAGATGATGCCGATGTTGTTGGCGCACACCGCGATCACCATGGCGGCGATGAAAGCCGGGGTGAGCGTGCCGTACAGACGGGCTGCCTGGGGGTCGGTGTGGCCGGCGGCCAGTTCGGTGCCGATGTAGCCGATGCTGGCCGCGGCGGCGAGTGCGGCGACGACGCCGATGACGACGAGCAAGGTGACTGACAGGGCGTCGGCCCGCAGCAGCCCGCCCAGCGCGATATGCGGCGCCGCATCCAGCTGTGCACCCAGCGCCACGCCGCACGTCAGCACGACCAGCGCCGCGAGCAGGGTGAGCGCTGCGGAGGCGCGGCGCCAGCCGGCTACGAGGTTGACCAGCGCGGCGCCGGCGGGGGCACCGATCGCGGTGAGGAGCAGTGCGGTCATCAGTCGTGCAGCTCCTGCAGCTGATCGAGGTCGGCGCCGCCGAAAGCCCGACGCAGACGGCCGGTGAGCACGCCGATCACGATCAGCGCGAACAACACGTCCAGCGAGGCGCCCAGTTCGACAACCAACGGGACGCCCGCGGTAAGCAGGAACGCTGCAGCGGCAAGTCCATTGTCTACCAACAAGAATCCCGCGGCCTGCGATACGGCGTGGCGGCGAGTGACCATGACGAACAGGCCGATGAGGATTACCGCGATCGCCGCCGGCGCCGCCGCGACCGTAGGCCCGCGGTCCAGCGCGATGACGGGTTGAGTGACCGCGAACGCCGTCACTGTCAGTACCGCGGTGATCAACAGCGAAGTCGCGGTGTTCACCACCGGTGTGGCCTCGCGCCCGGTTTCGGGTTCGCCGGCCACCGCCCGTGCCAGCAGCCACGGCAATGCCAGTGCCCGCAGCATCAGCACGGCGATCCCGACTCCGGTGAGCAGCGCGTCGTTGCTGACGATGCCGCTTGCCAACGGGATGGTCGCCAGCGCGACGCCTTGCCAGGCCAGGAGCCCGACGATGGCACGCAGTTGGCGGCGCCACACGACGAGCACCGCGGCCAGGATCAGCCCGCCCGCAGCGAAGTCGATGACCACGGCGAAGACGCTGGCGGTCATGTCCGGACTCCTCTCATCTAGTGGAACAGATTTGCCGACGTCACCGCCAGCAGGGCCAGCACGAACGATCCCGCCAGCAACTCCGGCACCCGAAACAACCGCAGTTTGGCGAGGAACACCTCGGCGCTGGCCAATACCGCCGCTGCCGCGCCGACTTTGATGGCGATCGCCCCAACACCGAGCACGATGGCCGCTGCGGTCGGTCGCCCAGCCGAGATGCCCCACGGCAAGAACAGGTTCGCCAACAGCGCCAGCAGAACCGTGAGGCGCATCGCGGCTGCCCACTCCACCACCGCCAGGCGCGGACCGGCGTACTCGAGCACCATCGCCTCGTGCACCATCGTCAGCTCCAGGTGGGTGGCCGGGTTGTCCACGGGCAGGCGCCCGGTCTCGGCGATGATCACCACCACCAGCGCCACGAACGCCAGCACACCGGCCACCGAGGCCACCTGCCCGGGATGGGCCAGCGTGTGGGCTACCAGGGCACCAAGATTGGCCGAGCCGGCCGGGATCGACAGCGCGAAGACCGCCAACAGGATCGTGGGTTCCACCAGCGCGGCGATGGTGATCTCTCGGCTGGCGCCCATCCCGCCGAAGGAGGTGCCGGTGTCGATCCCGGCCAGCGTCAGGGCGACGGTGCCGAGGAACAGCAACCCGACCACCGCGAACAGGTCAGCCGCGGAATCCAGCGGTGACCCGGTCGCCACCAACGGGGCGATCGCGGCGATGAGCAGTGTGGTGGCGGCCAACACCACCGGCGCCGCGGCGAACACCACCGTGGTGCCGCGCGGGGTGATCTGCTGTTTGCCCATCTGCTTGACGATGTCGCGCCAGGGCTGCAGAACCCCGGCGCCGGCGCGGCCCTCCCAGCGTGCCCGGACTTGCCGCATCAGCCCGATCACCACCGGAGCGCCCGCCATCACCGTGAGCAGCTGAGCCGCTCCGGCAATGATCGCCATCGGGTTCATCGGGCGATCACCAGCACGACCAGCACGCCCAGGGCACCGTAGAGCAGATACAGGTGCACACTGCCGGTGTGGGCGCGGCGCACCAGGGCGGCCGCGGCGGCCACTCCGGCGAGCACCGGCCGATACCACCGCTCTTCGATCGCATCCCCGATGCGGCTGCGATAGGTGACCTGCTCGGCCATGTACCGCGATTCGGCGAGGTGGGTTACCTCGATATCGGTGTCGGGACGCAGCACATCATCGAACACCCGCTGCAACGGCTGGGCGAACGAGGTCGCGGTGTACTCCATGCGGGAAGTCAGCTCATCGCCACCACAGGCCCACAGCGGCAATACAGCCGGCGGAGGGCGCCGACGCGATCGCCACCGCGCCAGCATCATCACGACGATCACTGCCGCCGCCAACCCCGCAGCGATCCACACGGGGGAAATCGACGCCGGCAGGCGGGGCAGTGCCACCACGGCACCGAAACCGGTGAACGCCGCAGCCCGGGCCGTGGGCAGCACACCCAACACCGTGCTCAGGACCTGGGCCAGGACGCCGGGCACCAGGGCCACGACGAAGCACGCCGCGGCAGCCAGTGTCATCCCGGCGAGCATGCTGGCGGGTGCTTCCCGCGCCCGGGCCGCCGGTTCGGAGCGGGGCCGGGCCAAAAAACCGATCCCGAAGGCCTTCACCATGGCCGCCACCCCCAGCCCGGTGGTCAGCGCCACGGCCCCGACCGCCAGGGGCGCCGTCAAGGCCAGGGTGATGTCCGCGCCCCGCGCGGCGTGCACCAACGACTGCACGAGCAGCCATTCGCTGACAAATCCGGCACCCAGGGGCAGGCCCGCCGCACCGAGAGCGGCCACCCCGAACAGTGCGGTGGTGGCCGGCATCGGCCGTGCCAGCCCGCCGAGGCGGTCCAGGTCCCGCAACCCGGTGCCGGCCAGTACCGATCCGGCCGCCAGAAAGCCCAGACATTTGAACGCGGCGTGCCCGATAAGATGCACCAGTGCAGCCGCGGCCGCGATCATGGCCGGCGTATGGGCCCCGGACTGCGCGCACAGCATGCTCGCGCCCAGCGCCAGGACGATCAGGCCCATGTTCTCGGTGGTCGAATAGGCCAGCAGCCGTTTGAGATCGGTCGCGACCGAGGCCTGCAGCACCCCGTACAGCGCGGAGGCGGCACCAACGACCAACAGCACCAGACCCCACCAGCGCGGCCCCGGGCCCAGCACCAGCAGGTCCACGCGGATGATGCCGTAGACCCCGAGGTTGACCATCGCGGCGCTCATCAGCGCCGACACGGGGCTGGGTGCCTCCGGATGTGCCCGCGGCAGCCAGGCGTGCAGTGGCACCAGCCCCGCCTTGGACCCAAATCCCACCAGCGTCAACACAAACACTGCGGCCCGTGCGCCCGAGGGAACCTGCCGCATATCGGCGAACGTGGTGGCTCCGCCGGCCGTCGCGAGCACCAACAGACCGAGCAGGATGGCCACAAAACCGAGCTGCGTCATCACCGCGTACCACAGCGCGGCCGAACGTACCTCGGCGCGGCGGTGCTCGGCGGCCACGAGCACCACTGACGTGAGCGCCATCAGTTCCCACGCCAACAGGAACGTGCTCACCGATCCCGCGGCCGCGACGCCCAGCATGGCCGCGACAAAGAGCGGCAGCACCGCCAGGGCGGTCGCGGGCAAATGCTCGCGCCGCGCGTACCCGGCCGTGTAGACGCCGACCGGGATCGCAACCGCCCCGGTCAGCGCCAGGAAAAAGCCGCCCAGCGGGTCGATGGCCAGCTGAACCCCCCAGAGCGGAACCAGCCAGTCGATATTCAACGTTCGCGCGGAAGTGAACAGGCCGACCAACCCGACCCCGATACCCAGCGCCCCGACACCCACGGTCGCCAGGCTGGCAGCGATCACGAAACCGTTGCGGCTCAAGGCCGCCCGCTCAACCACCCCGGCGCGGTGCGCGGTGACGGTCACGTACCCGTCACCGACCGCAGCGCGGCGATGATCTGATCAGGGGTGGGCGGGCAGCCCGCGATCTCGACATCGACATCGACGACGTCATGAACTGCGCCGAGGACACCATAGGCGTCGGCGAACACGCCCCGGTTCAACGCGCAATCACCACACGCGATCACCACCCGGGGCAGCGGCGTGGCTGCGACGGTGTGCCGCAACGGATCAGCCATATTGTGGGTCACCACGCCGGTCACCAGCAGGGCATCAGCATGCCGGGGCGAGGCCACCAGCCGAGCCCCGAACCGCTCTGCGTCATATACCGGCCCGAACGCCCCGGAAATCTCCACTTCGCACCCGTTACACGAGCCCGCATCCACATGCCGGATTTGTAATGAACCCCGCACTCCGGCAACCAAATTCGCGACCTGTCCTGTTGCCGGCGCGGCGGGTTCGGCGATCCGGCCGATGCGCACGATCTTGGACAGCCAACCCCGGACGGCGCCCGTCACTGGCCGGCCTTTAGATCCTCGAGCACCGCAACCCGGTCACTGAGCACCGCGGCCAGCACCGCACGGGCCACCCGCAGCAGCTCGGCCACTTGCGGTGAGCTGATCGAATAGGTGACCGTGTTGCCCTCGCGGCGCGCCACCACCACACCCGCGCGGCGCAACACCGCCAACTGCTGCGACAAATTCGATGTCTCTATACCGACCGCGGGCACCATTTCGGCCACCGCCCGGTCCCGCTCACTGAGCAGCTCGAGCACCCGGATTCGCGCCGGATGGCCGAGTGTCTTGAAGAACTCGGCTTTCAACTTGTACCACGGCTCAGAATCCACACGCGCCCCAGAACGAAGCAGCACCTCAACAAATGATCGATTGAAGAATTTATCAGATCATCATGCCGGGGGTCGCCGGCTTGAGCGAACCAGTGGCCACGGTCGTCGAAACGGGCAATTGGGCTCGGATTGGCCGCCGTCGGGGGGACCATCCCAGGTAACGCGGGCGGGCTCCTGCCCGCTGGTGCCGGGTTGGGGCTCCCACCGGGGTAGGACGTTTCATCCCCTGGGACGAGCCCGGTGGGAGCCGACGATAACGATAGACCGGGGCGTTGTCCTGCAGTGTTGCGGGGTTGCTAATGTTTGCATGTTGTTGATCTGGGTGAGGTGGGTTGTGTGGTGGATGCGCGTCAGCCGCTGTACCGGATGAAAGCGGAGTTTTTCAAGACACTCGGGCATCCGGCGCGAATCCGGGTGCTCGAGCTGCTCGGTGAGCGGGATCGATCGGTGGCCGAGATGCTGCCGGAGGTCGGTATCGAGCAGGCGAACTTATCTCAGCAGCTGGCGGTGCTACGCCGCGCGGGATTGGTCACCTCCCGTAGGGAAGGCCTGTCGGTGCTGTACACGCTGTCGTCACCGGAAGTAGCCGAATTGCTGGCCACGGCCCGGCGGATTCTGACCGGGGTCGTTGCCGATCAGGCCGGCTGGCTCGACACCGCCGACGCGGCTCCGGTGCCGACGGCTACCGGCCGACGGCGGTAACGCGAGGCCAGTTAGGGCGCCGCTCGCGACGTGCCGGTACTTGCATTTTTTCTTATGTTGTTATTTTCGTTGATTTTTATGTTGCGGCCCTGACGGAGGAGCTAAGGCGATGGATTCGGTGGATACGCACGATCACCAGCAGCCGGCGCCCGGATGGGTGCCGACCACACATCCGGGCGTGTTGGGCTGGGTCGCGGACATGGCGGACCTGTTGGGGCCGGACAACGTGGTGTGGTGCGACGGGTCCCGCGCCGAATGGGACCGGCTGACGTCGGTGCTCGTCGAGCGCGGCACGTTCGTGCCGCTGACCGGCAAACCGAATTCGTTCTGGTGCGCCTCCGATCCGGCGGATGTCGCGCGGGTGGAAGACCGCACCTACATCTGCTCGAACAGCGCCGATGATGCTGGGCCGACCAACAATTGGATGGACCCGGTCGACATGCGGACGCTGATGATCGAGGAGTACCGAGGGGCGATGGCCGGCCGCACCATGTACGTCATCGGGTTCTGCATGGGCCCCCTCGGTGCTGACGATCCGAAACTTGGTGTGCAGGTGACCGATTCGGAGTACGTGGCGGTCTCGATGCAGGTCATGACCCGCTCGGGTACATCGGTGTGGGACCGGCTCGGCCCGCGGGGCGAGTTCGTCAAATGCGTGCATTCGGTCGGGGCGCCCCTGGCGCCCGGGCAGGCCGATGTGCCGTGGCCGTGCGACAACACCAAATACATCACCCATTTCCCCGAGACGCGCACCATCTGGAGCTACGGCTCGGGCTACGGCGGCAACGCCCTGCTGGGCAAAAAGTGCTTCGCCTTGCGGATCGCGTCCGCGATGGCCCGCGACGAGGGCTGGCTGGCTGAACACATGCTGATCCTCAAACTCACCTCACCACAGGGTGCCGTGCGGTATGTGGCGGCAGCGTTCCCGTCCTCGTGCGGGAAAACGAACATGGCGATGCTCGACCCGGTGCTACCCGGGTGGACCGCCGAAACCGTCGGCGATGACATCGCCTGGCTACGGTTCGGCCCCGACAAACGGCTCTACGCGGTCAATCCCGAGGCCGGGTTTTTCGGCGTGGCCCCAGGAACCGGCCGCCGGACGAACCCGCACGCGATGGACACCATCGAACTGGGCAACTCGATCTTCACCAACACCGCGCTCACCGATGACGGGGACGTGTGGTGGGAGGGCTTGACCTGCACCCCGATCAACCAATGCCCGACCGTCGCGCCGGAATGGGACGACCCGGCCGGCGTGCCGGTCTCGGCGATCCTGTTCGGTGGCCGTCGGGCCAGCACTGTCCCGCTGGTCACCCAATCTCGCGATTGGCGTCACGGCGTGTTTCTGGCCTCGGCGCTGTCCTCGGAGACCACCGCCGCCGCTGCCGGGCAGGTCGGGGTCGTACGCCGCGACCCGATGGCGATGCGCCCGTTCCTGGGTTACCACGTCGGTGACTACCTGCAGCACTGGCTCGACATGGGCGCCAAAGCCGATCCGGACCTGCTGCCCAAGATCTTCTACGTCAATTGGTTCCGCCGCAGCCCCGACGGGGAGTTTCTGTGGCCGGGGTTCGGGGAGAACACCCGGATCCTCAAATGGATCCTGGAGCGGGTCGAGGGGACCGCCGACGCGGTCGATACCCCGATCGGCTACCTGCCGACCCCGGATGCGTTGGACCGCACCGGTTTAGACGTCAGCGATGAAGCCCTGGCCGCAGCACTGGCCGTTGATGGCGCCGAGTGGTTCGCCGAAGCCGATTCGATCGGCGAGTGGTACGAAACCATCGGGTTCCGGCTGCCCGCCGATCTGCGCGCCGAACGCGAAGCCTTGACCACCCGGCTGCATGAAGCCCGCGCCACCACGACCACCGCGGGCCGCCTTCCACGGCGACAGCCCGGATCGGCGCCCATCCGGCCCGCCGGCGTTGACCCGAATCACCGATAATTTTGCCGGCCACACCACAGGAGGCTGACCATGACCGATAACGAGCACGCACCCGCGGCACAGGACGCCACCGCCGGTACCACCGCGGTCTTTCGCTCTCAGCTCGGTTCCCCGGAACCGGCGGAACAGTCCGGTCTTGCCCAACAGCAGGAGCCCACTGTTGGCGTGGTGGTGTTTGGCTCGGGCACGCTGCTGACCACGCGCGGACCGGGCAATCTCACCCGCTATCTGCTGAACCGCACGACTATCACCGCAGGCCGCAACCCCGATAGTGACATCTTCCTCGACGACGTCACCGTCAGCCGCGCGCACGCCGAAATCCGTTGGCTGGACAACGAATATCGAATCAGCGACGTCGGCAGTCTCAACGGCACCTACGTCAACGGCGTCCAAGCCGAATCACAACCTCTGAGCGACGGCGACGAGATCAGGATCGGTGTGTTCCGACTGTCCTTCGCCTGTCGCCGAACACCCTGACCTGCCGTAGGTGGTGGTCCTCACCGGACGATATGGATTGCGGCCCAGCCTGATTCAGCCCGCAGGCGCTGTCGCAACAACTATGAGAACGGGACTGTCAGATAGACGTCCCGACCGGCTCCGACAGGTTCAATCGGCGGTCACGACGAGTGGATATCCGGCGTCCGCACGTGCTCGGGACGGAAACCGCGGCCGACGAGCAGCGGCGGGATGTATTGCAGCGGGCCCTTTCCCACGAATGACGGCACCTCGATCGGCGACAGGTCGCCGGCCAGGTTGGGTTCGATCACCCGGTCCTGGGCCAGCACCTGGCCGGCCTGGATGATGCGCGTCGGCAACTCCCGGCGGCGTTGCACCTTGGCCAGGTCTGCGTCGGCCAGCAGGCCGTTGCGCAGCGGGCCGCACAGGATGTTGGCGGCGGCGACCGCATCGGCCACCGCCAGGTTGATGCCGACACCGCCCGCCGGCGACATCGCGTGCGCGGCGTCGCCGATGCACAGCAGCCCGGGCCGCCACCAGGTTTTGAGCCGGTCCACGCGCACATCGAGGTGGCTGGTGTCGTCCCAGGACTTCAAGTCCTCGACATGGTCGCGCAACTGCGGCCGCACCGACACCAGCCTGGCCTTGAAGTCCTCTAGTGATCCGCCCTGCGGATTGGCCCCCTTGGGCATGAGATACGCGATCTGCCAGTAGTCACCGCGGTAGATCATCGCCATCAACAGGCCCTTGCGGACGATCCCGAACAGTTCCCGCGGGTCACCGGGGCGCCAGCCGAGCCGGAACCAGAGCACGTCCATGGGGCTGTGCGCTGCCGCGACCTCGAGGCCGGCCGCCTCACGGACCGCGGACTTGCGGCCGTCTGCGGCCACCACCAGGTTCGCGCGTACTTCCAACTCGGGTGTGCGCACCCCGACCACCCGGCCACCCTCGGTGATCAGGTCGGTCACCTCGGCATTGCGGATCAAGGTGAATTCCGGGTAGGCGGAGGCTTTTTCGGCGAGAAAGTCCAGGAAGTCCCACTGCGGCATGAGCGCGATGTACGGCTCGGGGAAACGCAGCAGCCGTAGGGCGCCGAAGCTTCCGAAGGTCCGGATGGTCCCGTCCGCGTCCATGCACACGCGGTTGATCTTGGTGTGCGGCAGCTTCAGGAACTCATCGATGAATCCCAACTCGTGCATGATGCGCAAGGTGGTGGGGTGCACGGTGTCGCCGCGAAAGTCCCGCAGAAAGTCGTTGTGCTTCTCCAGCACCACGACGCTGATCCCGGCCCGGGCCAGCAGCAGGGCGTGTACCAGACCCGCGGGTCCACCACCGGCTACACAAACTTGAGTCCGCAGCGCGCGCGTCATGCCCCGACAGTAGTCCGTCAGGGCGGCCGAATCGGGGCTTCAAATCAAAACTTGACACGTGTAAAGTTTGCCGCCATGGACAACATCCGCGGCAAGACAATCGCAATCACCGGGGCCGCCCGGGGCATCGGCTACGCCACCGCCAAGGCCCTTCTCGCCCGCGGCGCGCGGGTCGTCATTGGCGACCGTGACGTCGCCGTGCTCGAATCCGCCGTCTCTGACCTGGTCAAACTCGGCCCGGCCACCGGTTATCCGCTGGACGTCACCGATCGGGAATCCTTCGAGGTATTCCTGGACAAGGCCCGCAGTGACGGTGCCGGCCACCTCGACGTGCTGATCAACAATGCCGGCGTCATGCCGGTGGGCCCGTTCCTGAAGGAGACGGAGCAGTCGATCCGGTCCTCCCTCGAGGTCAACGTGTACGGCGTGCTGACCGGCTGCCAACTCGCGCTGCCCGAGATGGTCAGCCGCCGCAGCGGTCACATCATCAACATCGCCTCCCTGTCCGGCCTCATCCCGCTGCCGGGCCAGGTGGTTTACGTGGGCGCGAAGTACGCCGTCGTCGGACTGTCCACCGCGCTGGCCGACGAGATGGCTCCGCACGGCGTCAACGTCTCGGTGATCATGCCGCCGTTCACCAACACCGAACTGATCTCCGGCACCAAGTCCGGCGGAGCCATCAAGCCCGTCGAGCCCGAGGACATCGCCGCGGCCATCGTCAAAACCCTCGACAAACCGAAGACGCACGTGTCGGTGCCGCCGCCGCTGCGCTTCACCGCACAACTCGCCCAGTTGCTGCCGCCGAAGGGCCGCCGCGGCATGAACAAGATGCTGGGACTGGACAAGGTTTTCCTGGAGTTCGACGCCGCCAAGCGGAAGAGCTATGAGGACCGGGCCCGGGCGGCTCAGGGCGTCATCGAGAAGGACTGAGCGCCCCGCACTGTGAGGTAATTCCTTTCAGCTGCAAGGAGATGGGTCGTGGCCCGCAACGGCCACGCCACGCACCATGGGGCATGCCCACCTCCGCCTGGCTCTCGATTGCCCGCGCCGCGGCAGCCCTGGCCGCGGCGATGGGCATCGGCCGGTTCGCGTACACGCCGATCCTGCCGCTGATGACGGCCCACGCAGGCCTCACCGCGCAGGCGGCGGGGCAGCTGGCCACCGCCAACTACGTCGGCTATCTCATCGGTGCGGTCGGGGCCGCCGCTTCGCCCCGGCTCGCCCGGTCCGTGGCCGCCTGCCGGGTGTCGCTGGCGACCCTGGTCGCGACGCTGGCGGCAATGACGCTCTGTACCAACGTCATCGAATGGGGCTTCCTGCGCCTGGCCGCCGGCATCGCGAGCGCGCTGGTCTTCGTGATCGCCGTCAACACGCTCATGGATCACGGCCATCCGGCCCACCACGCCGGCTGGGCCTTCAGCGGCGTCGGGATCGGCATCGCCCTGTCCGCGGCCCTGCCGGCCACCGGGAACTGGCAGGGCGCGTGGTGGGCCGCCACCGCGTTGGCCGCACTGCTCACTGCGTGCGCCTGGTTCATGCGGCCCGGCGGCACCGACGAGACGTCGAAAGCACCTGCCGGGCAGATCAATGCGCGCGGACCACTGATCACGTTGATGACCAGCTACACCCTCGAAGGCGTCGGCTACATCATCGCGGGCACATTCCTGGTGGCCGCCGTCGCACAGCAATCGCCGGGCGCACTCGGCAGCGGTGTGTGGCTGTTGGTCGGCCTGGCCGCGGCGCCATCTGCGGCTTTGTGGGCGCGATTCACCGGCCGCTTCTCCTATCCGGCGCTCCTCGTCGCCGCATTACTACTGCAGGCCGCCGGAATTGCCGGGGCGGGAACCGGGAACAGCATCGCGGCACTCGCCGGGGCGGTGCTGTTCGGCGGTACCTTCATCGGCATCAGCACCCTGGCCCTGGCCGCCGGGCGGGCGTTGCAGTTCCCGGGCGCCGTCGCGCTGCTGACAACGGGCTATTCGGTGGGCCAGATCATCGGACCGGTCGCAGTGGCACCCTTGCTGCACAACGGTTTCCAGCAGGCCTTGCTCGCCGGTGCGGCCGTCGTGCTACTCGCCGCCCTGGCCGCGCTGCTGATGTGGATCAGTGGGCGGCAGCCACGCATCGTCAGCACCGACAGCGGCGACGTCACGGGTGAGCGCGTCGACGACGGCATGAACGGCCGGGTTGTCTTCTCCCCGTCGCCACACGAGTGACCACGTCCACAGCGGTACCGGCTGAATCACCGCACGGCGCACCAGGTCTCGCGGTAGGACATCGGACTGCCCTCGGGGATTGTTGAGCACCGGCCGCCCCAGCTGCCGGACGTGCTCGAAGAACGTCGGCCCCGTGACGCCACCGTCGTCGGTGCGCATCACCCGGGCGCCGGTGTCCGCAGCGAACTGCTCACCGTAGCGGTTCCACGACTCCCAACTCGCCGTATCCGAATCCACGAGCACCAGAGTGTCTTTGGCCGGCACCGGCGAGTCGTCAGGACCGACACACAACGCGAACAGCCGGTCCACCCCCATGAGCCGCGCCTGGAGCGACAACGCCTCCAGATCGGCGGTCTGCACCCAGCAGATGGCCAGATCGAGGATGCCCTCGGCCACCCGCGCCGCCTGCGCGTGCGACGGCATCACCCAGGTGTCGACGCGCAACTGCGCGACGCCGGCCGCCCGTTCCGCCAGATCGGTCGGGCACCAGTTGACATAGCCGATGCGAATGGGCTCCGAGTTCGACAAACCGATTGCCCGCCTGCGCAATTCGTCAGCCTCGGCCACCAGGGACCGCGCGTGGGGCAACAGCGACGCGCCCGCCGCAGTGAGGCGCACCGACCGGCGGTCCCGGTCGAACAGATCCACCTTGAGATCGCGCTCGAGCGCCTTGATCTGCTGGGACAGGGACGGCCCGGCGATGCGCAGACGTTCGGCGGCGCGGCCGAAGTTCAGCTCATCGGCAACGGCGACGAAGTACCGTAGCTGCCGTAGTTCCATGGCAGCAGCGTAGTAGGCAGAGCCTCTCAGCAAGAAGCCAATAAGTCGCGCGGCAGGGGCATGGCCGCGGTCCGACCGAGGTTGTGGAGTGCATCGACCTCAACCGAAAGGAACACTCCGATGAGCACCACACCTCGCGTCGCGATCGTCACCGGCGCCTCCCAGGGCATCGGCGAAGCCCTGGTGGCCGGCTACCGCAAGCTGGGCTACGCCGTCGTCGCCAACTCCCGCACCATCTCCGCGAGCGATGACCCGATGGTCCTCACCGTCGCCGGCGACATCGCCGAGCCCGGTGTCGGCCAGCGCTTGGTCGACGCCGCGGTCGAGCGGTTCGGGCGGCTCGACACCGTCGTCAACAACGCCGGCATCTTCATCGCCAAGCCGTTCACCGACTACACCGACGCGGACTACGACGCCGTCACCGGGGTGAATTCCCGCGGGTTCTTCGAGCTGACCCGGGCCGGCATCAGGACCATGGCGGCGCAGGGCGACGGCGGCCACGTCGTCACCATCTCCACCAGCCTCGTCGACCATGCCAACTCACAGGTGCCGTCGGCCCTGGCGTCGCTGACCAAGGGCGGCCTCAACGCGGCAACCAAGGCCCTCGCCGTCGAGTACGCCTCCCGCGGAATCCGCGCCAACGCAGTCGCTCTCGGCATCATCGGCACCCCGATGCACGCACCGGAGACGCACGAATTTCTGTCGGCGCTGCACCCGGTCGGCCACATGGGCGACATCTCCGACGTCGTCGACGCGGTGCTGTACCTGGAGAGCGCCACGTTCGTCACCGGTGAAATCCTGCATGTGGACGGTGGTCAGAGTGCAGGGCATTGAAGCGACCGACGTGGTCCGCACGATTCTGGATCGGTGGCAGGCCGGCATCGCCGCCCACCGGCCGGACCAGGTGGCCGCGGTCTTCACAGAAGACGTGATATTCCAAGGCCTTCGGCCCTACAGCGTCGGACGGCAAGGGGTGTTCGACTACTACGACGCCCAGCCCGTCGGCCTGACCGTCGACTACCGCATCGACGAGATCCGCGAACCCGCCGCGGGCGTGGTGCTGGCCTACACCCGGGCCGACTTCACCCGTCCCGACGGGGCGGTGCTCAGCCTGAACCTCGGTGTCCTTGTCACACAAGGCAGCGACGGCTGGCAGATCGCGCACTACCAGGTGTCGCCCGTCAGCTGACGGATGACCTCAGAACTGCGGCGTGGGGTCCCCGACGCGGTATGCCTCGATCACATCCAGATTCGCCATCAACTGCTCGAGGGTGAAGCTGTAGATCGCGCCGTCCTCTTCGGTGCCGACGAGGATCAGTTGCGGCTGGTCCGGATCGGCGACCCAGATCCTGGTGACCAGTTCCCGCGGGTCGTCCTCGGTGGACTCGAAACCCGACGGCGGGTAGTACCAGATCAGATACTCGTCGTTGGAGTAGTCCGAATCGAATACCCAACCGCGCGGCAGGATTTCGCCCGCGATCCGCCCGACAGCCTCCACTTCGGCATGCACCTCGTCAGGCAGCCAGTTGGCATCGCGCGTGGCCTGCCGCTTCTTGCGCCGGGCCTTCTTGGCCGCGGTCTGCTTGGACATCCCAGCTCCCTAGCTCAGCGCCTGGTCGAGGTCAGCCACAAGATCTTCAGTGCCCTCGAGCCCGACGGAAATCCGCACCACACCGTCGCCCAGGCCGATCGCGGCCCGACCCTCGGGCCCCATCGCGCGGTGCGTGGTGGTGGCCGGGTGGGTGATCAGTGTCTTGGAATCACCCAGGTTGTTGGAGATGTCGATGATCTGCAGCTTGTCGAGCACCTCGAACGCCCGGTCCTTGCCGCCATCGAGCTCGAAGGTGACGACGGTGCCACCGCCACGCATCTGCCGCTTGGCCAGGTCATGCTGCGGATGTGACTGCAGGAACGGGTATTTCACCCAGTTCACCCCGCGTACGCCTTCCAGGAACTCGGCCACCCGCTGCGCGGAGCGGTTCGAGTAGTCAACCCGAATAGCCAGCGTCTCAAGCCCTTTCAGCATCGTCCAGGCGTTGAACGCGCTCATCGCCGGACCCGTGTGCCGCATCAATTGCTGCACGGGCCCGGAGATGTACTCCTTGTCGCCGAGGATCGCACCGCCCAGCACCCGGCCCTGGCCGTCGATGTGCTTGGTGCCCGAGTACACGACGACGTCGGCACCCAGCTGCAGGCCCTGCTGCAACAGTGGGGTCGCGAAGACGTTGTCCAGCACCACCTTTGCCCCGGCGGCATGGGCCAGCTCCGCTACCGCGGCGATGTCCACCAGCGACTGCATCGGGTTGGACGGCGTCTCGAAGAACACCGCGGTGGTCGGCACCGACAGCGCCTCCTCCCACTGGGACAGATCGTCGCCGTCGACGAAGACGGTCTCGACACCCCAGCGCGGGAGAATCTCGTTGCAGACCACGAAGCACGACCCGAACAGGCTGCGCGCCGCGACCAGCCGGTCACCGGCGCCGAGCAGCGCGCCCAGCGCGGTGAACACCGCGGCCATGCCGGTCGCCGTCGCGAAACAGGCGGGCGCCCCTTCGATGAGCCGCAGCCGGTCCTCGAACATCTGGATGGTCGGGTTGCCGTAGCGCGAGTACACGTACCGGTCGATCTCGCCGGTGAACGCCTGCTCCGCGGCAGCTGCCGACTCGTAGACGTAGCCCGAGGTCAGGAACATCGCCTCAGAGGTTTCCTCGAACTCGGACCGCAGCAGACCGCCACGCACGCCGATGGTCGCCTGGCTGACGCCGTCGGGCAGCGGTGCCGGGACCCGGACCGACGGCACGCCGTCGGCGTTCAGGCCCCTCATGACTGCACCCACGGCAATCCGATGGCGCGCCAACCGCTGCCACCGCGATGGCCCTGCTCATCGAGGTTCCCCTCGAAGCCGTCGAGCATGTTGTACGACGGCCCGATGCCCGCCGCCGTCGCCGCCTCGGCGGCGCCGATGGACCGGTTGCCCGAACGGCACAGGAACACCACCGGCCGGTCGCCCGGCGTCACGCCGGCCGCCTTCAGGTCGTCGACGAACCCGGTGTTGCGCTTACCGTCGCCCGACACCCATTCGATGTACACAACGTCACGTCCGAGGCTGGAGATGTCAGGCACTCCCACCCAGCGCCATTCGGCGTCGGTCCGGCAGTCGACGAGCACCGCCTCGGGGTTCTCGCTGAGCAGGTCCCAGGCCTGCTGCGGCGTGATATCTCCCGCGTAGCTCACGGGTGCGAGTCTGTCACAAACTAGCTCGGGACCGGCGAGCACACCTTCCATGCGCCGTCCTCGTTCACCAGCACCACCGGCGCCGTGGGCTTCTGGTCCGGCGTCTTGTCGAAGTGATACACCAGCACAGCGGTGGCCTTCTGTCCGTCGAACTTGATGTCCCGTACCTCGTCGACGTAGCGCTGCCCATTCTTGGCCGCCGAAACTTCTTGTTTGGCAAGCACATCCGCTTGGGTACCGGCCTGCGCCTTGCAGGTGTACGTCGAAAAGCGCGCGTAGTCCTTGCGCTGCAGTCCGTCGTTCTGGCCGACGACAGCGGTGCGCACCAGCTGCTCCGGCGTCGGATCATTGCGGCCGAACACCCCGATCGCATTTAGCACTGCGACGATCACCACAAGGACCACGATGACCGCAAGCGCGGCCAGGAACGGGCCCAGCGTCTGGCGGGGGTGCGATTCCGATTCGGTCATGGTCACTTCCCTGTTTGGTGGAGCGCCGCTGTTTGGTTGAGCGCAGCGGCCACCTGATGCGCGCGGTCGCGGGCCCGCACCACGTCCGGCGCCGTCGCCAGTGCCACGCACACCTCGCCGGAGAGCCGGACATCGCTCTCGGCGACGGCCAGCGCGTCGGGCAGTGCGCGCGCGACCGCGGCCCTGTCCGACGACGGGCGGCTGACCTCGCCGGCCGCCGGTGAAATCATGATGGTGTCGACCGGCAGGCCGAGGATCGCGCGGGCATGCAGATCGAACTGCGACAGGCGCTGCGACCGTGTCGTCACGAAGCCGGCGCCGGTCAGCACCGAGTGGACCGTCGCGAAGTACACCTCCTCGGCAGCGCCCGCGGCCGGATCCGCATCGGTGCCCAGCAGCAGGTCGACCGTGAACAGCCCCGTGCCACCAAGCTTGCCCGCGATGCGGGCGGCGATGGAGCGGGCCGCGTCCAGCGCCGAGTCCGACAGCTGATGCGGCTGCCACAACTCCAGCGGGCCGCCGTTCTCGCGGCGGTGGCCGATCGGTTCGCAGAACTGCACCACCGGACCCGCCGGGCCCTGAGTCCGCACGGTCAGCATGGTGAACTCGGCGGCCACGTCGACGGCTGTCTCTGCCATCACCCGCTCTCCGCCCGCGGCCACCGCACGGTGCCAGGCGACGTCGACGTCCTCGAGACGGGACAGCACCGAACGGCCGGCACCGTCGGTGTTCGCGGCCGGTGTCACCGTGAGCGGCAGTCCGGCGTGCTCGGCGACCGCGGTGAGTTCGTCAACCGATCCGGCGAACCAGAACGGCGCGGTCGGCAGCCCCAGCTCGTGGGCCGCCAAGGTGCGCAGCGCCTCGCGGTCGGACGCCAGGCGCAGGGCGCCCGGCGTCGGGAACACGGCGACTTCGTCGAGCGCGGCCAACCCCTCCACGACATCGGCGCCGAGATCCGCGGCCGGGCACTGGACCACCACCAACTGCGGCATGTGCCGGTCGATCAAGTCCCGCAGCGCCGCCGCCGCGGTGGGCACGGCCACCGCGGTCGCCCGCACCCCCAGCCGCTGGAAGGACTGCACCAGTTCACTGCTCAGCTCACCGGTGCCGAGGACGAGAACAGTCATGCGGTCCACCAACTCATCTGCCTTTCCGTCGCTTCGCTCGCCCCTTCAACGTCCCCCGTCGCTTCGCTCGCCTAGTCAACCCAATCTGATGTCGACGTAGCACCATCGCCAGCTCTCCCCCGGCTCGACCGACCGCATCACCGGATGCCCGGTGCGGCGGTAATGCTCATTCGCGTGTTGATGCGGACTGGAATCACAACAACCGACCTGTCCGCAGGTCAGGCACATCCGAAGGTGCGCCCACGTATCCTCCCCAAGTGCCGCACAGTCACCACAGCGCCCGGGCGTCTGCGGCTCCGGTTCAGCTTGCCCGACCGCGTCGGCGAGGTGCGTGCAGGTGGTCGGGGAATTTTCTTCACGCGGACGCGTTGCCCGTGACTGCATCCATTTCCCCAGCATGTTGAACAAGGATAGGGCCGGCTGACCGAGGAGGTTTGAGGACGTGGGTGCCCCACTGCTGGCAGTGCTGGTGGCCTCGGTGTTGTTGGCCGCGCTGGCCCGTCGATTCGACGTCTCCGCGCCGCTGGGACTCGTCGTCGCGGGACTCGCCGTCGGGCTGATTCCCGGCGTGCCCGCCATCGAGATGCAGCCGCAGTTGGTCATGTTCGTGGTGCTGCCGCCGTTGCTGTGGTCGGCCGGGCTGGAGAGCAGCTATCTGGCCTTGCGCAAGAACGTCCGTCCCATCGGGATGCTCGCGGTCGGGCTGCCGTTGGCCACCACGCTGGTCGTCGGGTTCGTCGCCTTCCACACCGTCCCGGAGCTCACGGTGGCCGCAGCCCTCACTTTGGGCGCGATCGTGGCGCCGCCCGACGCGGTGTCCGCCGCGGCCATCGGCCGCCGGCTGGGACTGCCCCGCCAGATCATGACTTTGCTCGGCGGCGAGAGCCTGCTGAACGACGCTACGGCGCTCACCGCATACAAGGTCGCCCTGGCCGCGGCCGTCGGCGCGGCGGCGACGTGGCAGGGCGCGCTGGGCACCTTCGCGCTCGCCGCGGCGGGCGGGGTCGTGATCGGTGGACTGATCGGCTGGTTTATCGAGTTCATCCGGACCTGGCTGGACGATCCGCTGGTGGAGAGCGCCATCGGGCTCGTCGCACCATATTTCATCTACTGGCTGGCCGAAGAGGTGCACGGCTCCGGGGTGATCGCGGTGGTGGTCGCCGCACTGCTGCTCGGCCAGCGCGCCACCCGCGCGTCCTACGCCACCCGCCTGCAGGACGACGCGGTGTGGAAGTCGATCCAGCTGGTGCTGGAGTCCTTCGCCTTCCTGATGATCGGCCTGCAGCTGCCGACGGTCGTCGATGAGCTGACCGGCATCCGCGCGGTCACCCTGGCCGTGGCGTCGGCCGCGGTGCTGGCCTCGGTGATCGGCGTCCGCATCGTCTGGGTATACGTCATGGCCTACACCCCGCGGGTCCTGTTCCGCGGCATCCGGGAACGTGAACCCCGACCGACGCCGTCGCAGGTGTTCATCGTGGCCTGGGCGGGCATGCGCGGCGTCGTGTCGCTGGCCGCCGCGTTCGGTGTGCCCATGACGACACTGAGCGACACTCCGTTTCCGGGGCGGCCGCAGCTGGTGTTCCTGACGTTCGTCGTCGTCGTCGGGACGCTGCTGTTGCACGGCCTCACGCTGCCGTGGCTGATCCGCATGCTGGACGTCCGCAGCGAAGCCGAAGCGCATCAGGATGCGCTGGAGCAGGCCGCGGCATCGAGCCGCGCGGCCGCAGCCGCCGCCGACCGACTCGACGAATTACTGGCCCGCAGTAGCAATTCCAGTGCCCAGCAGCACGTCGGAGAGATCCTGCAGAACTGGAACGACCGTCGCCGCAATGCCGTGTGGGAACGTCTGGGCCGCAGTGACGACGACATCGGCGAAAGCCCGGCGGCGGCCATGCGGCGGCTGCGGCTGGAAATGCTGGCGGCCGAGCGCGCGACGTTCATCGCCGAACGCGACGCCGGAAACATCGATGACGAAGTGCTGCGGTCGGTGTTGCACGGGCTGGATCTGGAAGAAGCGGCGCTCAACCGCGAATAGGTGGTCGGGTCCCGCGCCGAGAAGGACCAAATGGCTGCAAAAACGGCCGGGCAGCGACCATTTCGTCAATCTGGGCGAGCCTGGCCCGAGGTTCGCGCAGCGAACCTGACCACACGGCGAATTTCTCGCTGTCTTCCCGCCACCCAGTCAGGGTCAGTGCAGTAGGCGCGCCGAACGGGCGTCGAGCCTGTAGCGACGGCACAACCTACTCGCACAAGTGCGCCATAGCTTCAGAGTCAACGCTTCTGCGCGCGCTTCCGAACCGTCGGCTCTTGACGCCGTCGCCAGGTTGCCCTAATCTACAACCAAATGGTTGTAGATACTTTTCCCGAGGCGTTCACCGATGCGGAGATCGACCGAATCTTCCATGCATTGGCGGACGCCACGCGCCGCGACATCGTGGCCCGCACGATGCGCAGTGACCAGTCGGTGAGCGCACTCGCCCGCGGCTACGACATGAGCTTCGCCGCGGTGCAGAAACACGTCGCGGTTCTTGCCGGAGCCGCATTGGTGCATAAAGAGCGCCGCGGCCGGGAACAACTCGTCCGTGCGGTGCCCGAGACGCTGCACCGGGCGGGCGTGCTCTTGGAGCGCTACGCGGCGCTCTGGCACGACCGCGCCGCGACCATCGAGGCGATTCTCGCCGAAGACGGCTATCCCCCACACGAAACCCGAAGCGCCACAAAACGAAAGGACCACCGATGACGGTGATCAGCAGCGCCGCCGACCCGCAGGCTCTCACCATGACGTTCGTGGCGGAGTTCGCCGCTCCGCCTGCGCGGGTCTGGCAGGTGTGGGAAGACCCGCGGCAGCTGGAACGCTGGTGGGGTCCGCCGACCTGGCCGGCCACCTTCACTCGGCACGAGATCGCGCCGAGCGGTCAGTCGCGGTACCACATGACGGGCCCCGAGGGCGAGATCGCACCGGGCTGGTGGACCACGCTCGAAGTCGACGCACCGTCGCGGCTTCTCATCGAAGACGGCTTCTCGAAGCCCGACGGCGAGCCCGACCCCGAGATGCCCACCATGCGCCTCGAGGTGTCCTTCGACGCGATCGACAGCGGTACCCGGATGACGATCGTCGCCCGGTTCACCGATCTGGAACAGCTCGAGAAGGTGACCGCGATGGGCATGGTCGAGGGCATGACCGGCGCCCTCGGGCAGATCGACGCACTCGTGGCCTGACCAGACGAAAACCACTGAAAGACAAGGAGACGACATGCCGAAAGCCATCCAGCCCTGCCTCTGGTTCAACAACCAGGCGCGTGAAGCCATGGAGTATTACGTCGAGGTGTTTCCGGATTCGCGGATCATCTCGGTCGAGGAGTACCCCGACGCAGCCCTCGACGAACATTTTGCGGGCATGTCGGGCAAGGTACTGAACGGCCGGTTCAGCCTGAACGGCGTCGATTTCGTCTGCCTCGACGGCGGACCGATGTTCACCTTCAACGAATCCATCTCGTTCGTGATCCAGTGCGCCGACCAGGACGAGATCGACCGGTACTGGTCCAAGCTCTCGCACGTGCCCGAATCCGAGCAATGCGGTTGGTGCAAGGATCGATTCGGGATCAGCTGGCAGATCATCCCGGACAACATGGACCAACTGCTGGGCCGGCCCGAACAGGTCCAGACGATGATGCGGCAGAAGAAGATCGTGATCGCCGAGTTGGAGAACGCCTGAACAAACCCGGCCACGCAGATCGCGCTATCGTGGAAAGTGCCCTTCGACAACGAGAGTCAACACGAAACGGACAAACGAGAATCGAAGCGGGACAAGGCCTCCACGGCAGAAGGCGAGGATTTGCTTTGAACACCGCGGGCAGACCCGAAGCCCTGGGCGAGATGTATGAACAAGCCGGCGCCATCGCCACGGCAACTCACGACGCCGCCGGCCAATTGCAATGGACAGTGCGGTCGAGTGACGGATTCAGCGGCGACACAAAGGCATTGGCGAGTACAACGAGCTGGACGCCGGTACCCAAGGGGGCGGCGCCATGACCTTGTACGGACCGGACACGTCGAACAACAATTTTCGCTCGGCCGGCGATGCCATTGCGTTCGTCTCTCTGCTACCCGGCCAGGGTTTCTCCTGGATCGAGCAGAAGGTATCCGAAGGCAGCTACTACCGGGACCCGTATTGGCCCGTGATCGCACAGTGGTGCCAGGACAACCACTTTCCGCATATCGGCTATCACTACGTCACCACCGACAGCCCCGCGGCGCAGGCCCAAACGTGGCTCAGCAACAACGGTGGCAAATTTGCGATGCTGGACTTCGAGGCGAATTCCGGTGACATCCAGAATTTCTGGGCCGTGGTCGATGCGTTCAACGCCGCCGGCGTGACCATCTCGCTGTCATACCTCCCGCACTGGTACTGGCAACAGATCGGTTCACCCGACATCTCTCAGGTACCCGGGCTGATCGCGTCGAATTACGTCAACGGCACCGGCTTCGCGTCAAACCTGTATCCCGGCAACGACAATCAGCGGTACTGGTTCCCCTACGGCGGCGCCACGCCGCAGATCCTGCAATTCACCGATGCCGCGGTGATCGGGAATTTATCGGTGGACTGCAACGCATTCCAGGGCACCCTGGATCAACTGATCTCTCTGCTGAACGGAGGCAACGTGACTCAGCCCGACCCGACCACCGCGACCCTCAACCAGATCCTGGCCATCGTGCAGGACATCCAGACCCAGTTGCGCGGGCCGAACCTGAACGGTTGGCCTCAGCTCGGCCAGAATGCGACCGGCCAGAACCTGACGATGGTGGACGCGGTCGCCGCACTCAGAGCGGACGTCTACGCCCTCAAGGCCACTTCGTCCGCGTGATCACCGCTCGCCGGGACCGGGTTCCGCACGGAACGCCCGCATCGCACCGGCGAGGGCCACGAACACCCGGTGCGCGGCCTTGAGGTCCGCATCGGGCAGCTCGGCAAGCGCCTCTGTGTTGAGCCGAGCCAACGGACTGAAGAACTCTCGGCCCACGGCCAGCCCTTTGTCGTCGTATCGCAGGATGACCTTGCGTCGGTCGGCGGGGTCGGTGTCGCGGCGCAGATGTCCGGAGCTGATCATCCGCTCCACGAGGTAGGTGATGGCCGCGCCGGAGGTGCCCATGAGCTTGCGCAGCTCGCCCGCGGTCAACGGTGCCCCCGCCGATTCCGCAACCATGATGTGCAGCAGTGCCCGAAAATCATTGGCGCCCAGATCGTTCTGCACCGCGAAGGTGCGGCCGATCTGCTCGGATTCGGCCGTCAGCGCCCGCACATCGGCAGAGATCTGCGCCTCCAGAGCAGCGCGGTCTGGCGGCGTCGGCACGCGCAGAGCATACCGTTCACAAAGTTCATTTGATTAATAGTTAAGTATCTGAAATATTTTCTGGGTGTCCACACGAGTCGCCTGGGCATCGGCCCTGATCGTCCTGCTCCTCTCCGGTGCGGCCATGGCGCTGCTGGGTGCCGGAGATTCCGCATCGCAGTCGCCGGTAGCCGTGCCCGTCGGCGCCGAATCCGCCCGCGCCGACGCGCTGCGCGCGCAGTTCCCCGGCGGCGATACCGCGCCGGCGATCATCGTGGTGACCCGTACCGACGATGCCCCGTTGACGCCGGCCGACGTCGCTGCCGCAGGCCCTGGCGCCCAGGTCTCCGCCGACGGCAAAGCCGCGCTGCGGATCGCACCACTGGCAGCGGACCTGTCCGGCTTCCACCTCCGCGACGCGGTGCACGACCTGCGAGCACAGGTCTCGGCAGCGCTCCCCGACGGATTACGCGCACAGGTCACCGGTGGACCCGCGTTCGGCGCCGACATCGCGAATTCCTTTGCCGGAGCGAACTTCACACTGCTCGCGGTGACCGCAACGGTCGTGGCGCTGCTGCTGATCGTCACCTACCGCTCCCCCGTCCTCTGGCTGATCCCGCTGCTGGTGATCGGGTTCGCCGATCAGGTAGGCGCAGTCGTCGGCACCGCGGTGGCCGCGGCGACGGGGCTGAACCCCGACGGTTCCACGGCGGGCATCACCAGCGTGCTGGTCTTCGGTGCCGGCACCAATTACGCACTGCTGCTCATCTCCCGCTACCGGGAGGAACTGTCCCGGCGCAGTGACCATCGGGACGCCCTGCGGGTGGCGTGGCGCGCCGCCGCCCCGGCGATCGTCGCCAGCAACGCCACCGTGGTGCTGGCTCTGCTGACCCTGCTGCTCGCCTCCGCCCCCAGCAACCGCAGCCTGGGCGTGCAGGCCGCGGCCGGCCTCGTCGTCGCCGCGGTGTTCGTGTTGCTGGTGCTGCCCCCGCTGCTGGGATTGTTCGGCCGCCGCCTGTTCTGGCCCTTCATCCCTGAAACCGGCTCGCACGCCAAGTCGCTCACCGAAAGCGGCGTCTGGCACCGCGTCGCCGCCGGCGTGGCTCGCAGGCCGGGCCGCGTCGCCACTGTGGCATTGGCCGGTTTGGCCGCGCTGTGCGTCGGCCTGGTCAACCTGCCCATCGGGCTGTCGCAGACCCAGCAGTTCCGGGTGCAGGCGGAGTCCGTCGCCGGCTACGACACCCTCGCCGCGCACTTCCCCAGCGGACTGACCAACCCCACCACCGTCATCGCCTCCGCACCAGACCTGGGTCCGGTCATCACCCGCACTCCCGGCGTGGTGTCGGCGACGCCGGCCGGAAGGTCGGCGTCGGGCCTGACCCAGTGGTCGGTGGTCCTGGCAGCCGCGCCAGCCTCCCCGCAGGCATTCACAACCATTGATGCCCTTCGTGATTCGGTGCACCAACGCGACGCCGGCGCGGTCGTCGGGGGCCCCGACGCACAGGCCCGCGACGCCGCAGCAGCGGCGCAGCACGACCGGAAGATCGTCATCCCCGCGATCCTGCTGGTAGTACTGGTCGTGCTGTACGCCCTGCTGCGTTCGGCGCTGGCACCGGTGATCCTGGTGGCGGTGACGGTGCTCAGCGCCCTGGCCGCGCTGGGAGTGGGCGGCTGGGCCAGCGTGCACCTGTTCGGGTTTCCCGCGCTGGACAACGGGACTCCGCTGTTCGCGTTCCTGTTCCTCGTCGCGCTCGGCGTCGACTACACCATCTTCCTGGTGACCCGCGCCCGCGAAGAGACACCCGAATTCGGTAACCGGCAGGGCATCGTGCGCGCGGTCTCGGCGACGGGCGCGGTGATCACCAGCGCCGGCATCGTCCTGGCGGCGGTGTTCTGCGTGCTCGGCGTGCTGCCGCTGATCGTGCTCACCCAGCTGGGCATCATCGTCGGCCTCGGCATCCTGCTGGACACCTTCGTGGTGCGCACCGTGATCATCCCGGCGCTGTTCACCCTCATCGGCCCCCGCATCTGGTGGCCGGCGCTACGTGCCGAACGCTAGGGCTGGCCGGGCAGCAGGCTGACCATCAGGCCGTTGGCCTCGGCCAGCAGATTGCCCTCGGGGTCGAACAGTTCGGCCGCCACGAACGTCTTGCGGCCCTCGATCTCGGTGACGTGTGCCTTGGCCGTCAGCGGCGTGTCGATCGGGGTGACCTTGCGGTAGTCGACGTGCAGATACGCGGTGCGACTCATCGGCCGATTGACCGCGTGGATCAGGATGCCGAAGGCCTGGTCGAACAGCAGCGGCAGCACCCCGCCGTGGACGGCGTAGTTGCCGCCCACGTGGTAGCGGCTGAACTCGACCTGGAGTTCGACGCCCTTCGGCGAGAACTTCGTGACTGTCCACGGTGGCATCAGCAGACTGCCGACACCGGGCAGCGACGGCATCCGGTTGGCGGGGCCGACGCCTTCCGCGGCCTGAAAGGGCCCCAACAGCTTGACCAGTTCTTCGACGCGGTCGGCGGCCTCGTCCCAGGTGTCGCTGTCCGGATTGGCCGACACCGCCAGGTCCTGCAGCCGCCGCATCCCCTCGATGAAGCGGCCGAACCCCGGGCCCGGGTCGGCCGGCTCAAATCTCGGGAAGCCGCCGTGCTGGTCGATGAAACCCCCGGGTTTCCCCGTCGCTTCGCTCGCCCCTTGGGATTGCCCCGTCGCTTCGCTCGCCCCTTCCGTCACCCGAGGATGTCCCGGCGCACGATCGTCTGATCCCGGCCGGGACCGACGCCGATGCATGACATGGGGGCGCCGGCGAGCTCCTCCAGCCGCAGCACGTAGTCCTGCGCCTTGGCGGGCAGATCAGAGAACTCGCGCGCGGTGGAGATGTCCTCCCACCAGCCCGGCAGTTCCTCATAGATCGGCTCGGCACGGGCGATGTCGGCCTGCGTCATCGGCATCTCGTCAGTGCGCTTGCCGTCGACGGTGTAACCGACGCAGATCGGCACCGTCTCCAGGCTGGACAGCACGTCGAGCTTGGTCAGGAAGTAGTCGGTGATGCCGTTGACCCGGGTCGCGTACCGGGCGATGACGGCGTCGAACCAGCCGCAACGGCGGGCCCGACCGGTGGTCACGCCGACCTCGCCGCCGGTCTTGGACAGGTAGGCGCCGTGTTCGTCGAACAGCTCCGTCGGGAACGGGCCCGAGCCCACCCGAGTCGTGTAGGCCTTCAGGATGCCCAGCACCGTGGTGATCCGGGTCGGGCCGATGCCCGAGCCGACCGCCGCGCCGCCCGCAGTCGGGTTGGACGACGTCACGAACGGGTAGGTGCCGTGGTCGACGTCCAGCAGGGTGCCCTGAGAGCCCTCCAGCAGGACCGTCTCGCCGCGCTCCAGCGCCTGGTTGAGCAGCAGCCGGGCGTCGGCGATGCGGTGCTTGAAGCCTTCGGCCTGTTCCAGCAGGCTCTCGACGACCTCAGCCGGTTCGAGCGCCTTGCGGTTGTAGATCTTGACCAGCACCTGGTTCTTGAACTCCAGTGCGGCCTCGACCTTGGCCGCGAGCTGGTCCTCGTCGAGGACGTCGGCCACCCGGATGCCGATGCGCGCGATCTTGTCCTGGTAGCAGGGCCCGATGCCGCGACCGGTGGTACCGATCTTCTTGCTGCCCGCGTATCGCTCGGTGACCTTGTCGATGGCCACGTGATACGGCATCAGCAGGTGCGCGTCAGCCGAGATCATGAGCTTGCTGGTGTCCACACCGCGGTCCTCGAGCCCCGAGAGCTCGCTGAGCAGGACTCCCGGATCGACCACGACACCATTGCCGATGACGTTGGTGACCCCGGGTGTCAGGATGCCCGACGGGATGAGGTGGAGCGCGAAGTTCTCCCCCGTGGGCAGTACCACCGTGTGCCCGGCGTTGTTGCCGCCCTGGTAGCGAACCACCCATTGCACACGTCCACCGAGTAGATCAGTGGCCTTACCTTTGCCCTCGTCACCCCATTGGGCCCCGATGAGCACGATTGCCGGCATCGTTTTGCCTCCCGCATTACCTGCCTGAATACAGTGGCAGCCGGTGAGCAACCTTATCCCAGCACGAGGAGAGGAGAGGCCTTGACCGCCAGACAAGTCTCCGGCAGCGTTCCCGGGGCAGTCGTGGTGCTGGTCTTCGGCGACCGCCGGATCCCCCGTGCGCTGACGGATCTGACGGCCGTCACGGTGCCCTCGGCCAGTGTTCCGACGATCCCCGACGACGCCGTCCGGGTCATCGTCGTCGGCGGCCACGCCGACCTGTCCGCCACCCTGGCCCGGCTGCTGCGCGACGACCGGCTCGACGTCGAGGTCGGCTTCGTCCCGCCCCTGCCCCGCGGCGGGCCGGGTGCCGCACGCCGCGCCAGAGACGGTGTTGCCCAACGGGTTCCGCTGATCCGCGACGAGACCGGAGCGGTGATCGTCCGGTCCGCGCGCTGGCTGCCGTCGGCCGGCGACGCCATCACCGGAGAGGCCGTCGTCGACGACACGGTGCTGTTCGACGGCGAGTCCACCGGCGTCGTCATCGAACCGCTGCCCGGCATGCCGGGGCTGCGCGCGCGGGCTCTCGGGGCCGCGCCAGGGCTGGGCCGGGGCTGGGTCACGGGCCGCGCCGCGCAACTCGGCAGCACCGGAGTTTTGGTGGAACGCGACGGCGTGCCGGCCGCGCGTCCGGCGCGGCGGTCGGCGTTCTACCGTCACATCCAGGGTTGGCTGCGGGTCGGCTAGTTTCTTGGCATGAGCTTGCCCCTGCGGCGCGGAGTCCGTCCCAGTCCCATCTTCTGGGCGATCGTGGCCCTGACCGCCGCCGGTGGCGCGGTGGCCTGGTTCTGCGGCGCCGAGGTCCGGCCCCTGGCCTACGCCGGCGTCTTCGTGTTCGTCATCGCGGGGTGGACGGTGTCGCTCTGCCTGCACGAGTTCGGCCACGCCTACACCGCCTGGCGCTTCGGGGACCGCGACGTCGAGCTGCGCGGCTACCTCACGCTGAACCCCGCGAAGTACGCCAGCCCGCTGCTGTCGCTGGGCCTGCCGGCGCTGTTCATCGCCCTCGGCGGCATCGGTCTGCCCGGCGGTGCCGTGTACGTGCGCACCGAATACATGACGCCGCGGCAGCGCACTGTGGTCAGCCTGGCCGGCCCGTTCGCGAATCTGGTGTTGGCCATCGTCCTTCTGCTCGCCACCGCGATGCTGTTCGACGCCGACCATCCGGTGTTCTGGGCAGGCCTGGCGTTCCTGGGATTCCTGCAGGTCACCGCACTGTTCCTGAACCTGCTGCCCATCCCGGGCCTCGACGGCTACGGCGCGCTCGAACCACACCTGAGCCCCGACACGCAGCGCGCGCTGCTGCCCGTCCGGCAATGGGGCTTCCTGGTGCTGATGCTGCTGCTGATCGTCCCCGAGCTGAACCGGCTGTTCTTCAACGTCGTCTATTCGGCCGTCAGTCTGGCCGGCGTGCCGCCGCGCCTGGCGATGATCGGCAGCGCACTGACCCGGTTCTGGTCCGCCTGGTAGCACGTCGCAAGGCGTAGGCCTTGCAACATATGCGTAGTTCTGCATATATTTCTGGCATGGGTGCCGGACACGACCACAACCATGGCTCGAACGCGCGCGCCAGCCGCATGATCATGGCCGCAGCCGTACTCAGCGTCTTCTTCGTCATCGAGCTGACCACCGCGCTGCTGATCAACTCGATCGCGCTGCTGGCCGACGCGGGTCACATGCTGACCGACCTGGTCGCGATGTTCATGGGCCTGGGCGCCGTCCTGCTCGCCCGCCGCGGATCGTCGTCTGCGGCCCGCACCTACGGCTGGCACCGCGCCGAAGTCTTCACCGCGGTGGCCAATGCCGTGCTGCTGATGGGTGTCGCGGTGTTCATCCTCTACGAGGCCTTTGAACGACTCGGCAACGCGCCCGAGATTCCCGGTGTGCCGATGATCGTCGTCGCCCTCGCGGGCCTGCTGGCCAACCTGGTCGTCGTGCTGCTGCTGCGCTCCGACGCCGACAGCAGCCTCGCGGTCAAAGGCGCCTATATGGAGGTCATCGCCGACACCGTCGGCAGCGTCGGCGTCCTGATCGCGGGCATCGTGAACGTCACCACCGGCTGGCCGTACGCCGACGTCGTCGTCGCCGTCCTGGTCGCGCTGTGGGTGCTGCCGCGCGCCATCGCGCTGGCCCGCGCCGCGCTGCGCATCCTCTCGGAATCCTCCCCCAGTCATATCGACGTCGAGGAACTGCGCACGGCACTGGCCGCCGTCGACGGCGTCACCGATGTGCACGACCTGCACGTGTGGACGCTGGTGCCCGGCAAGGACATGGCCACCGCGCATCTGACGTCCGCCGCGGATTCGGCGCGCGTCCTCGAGTCCGCCCGCGCCGTGCTGGCCGCCCGCGGCCTGGACCACGCCACCGTGCAGGTGGAACCGCCCGCCGCCGGCGACTGCCACTGCGAAGCGGACTGAGCGCTACAGACCCAACTCGCCGCGGGCCGCCGGATCGCAGTCCTCCAGTAGGTCCAGGCAGCGCAGGTACTCGTCCCGCTCGCCGATGGATTCCGCAGCCTTGGCCAGCACGGCCACGCAGCGCAGGAAGCCCTGGTTCGGTTCGTGCGCGAACGGCACCGGGCCGAAGCCCTTCCAGCCGTTGCGGCGCAGCTGGTCCAGCCCGCGGTGGTAACCGGTACGGGCGTAGGCGTAGGCGGTGATCGTCTGACCGTCGGCCAGCGCAGCCTCGGCCAGGGCGGCCCACGCCACCGAGGCCGTCGGGTGCGCCGCAGCAACGTCGGTCGCGGATTTGCCCGCGGCCAGAGCGTCCTCAGCCTCGAAGTTGGCAGGCAGCAGCACCGGCTCCGGACCCAGCAGATCACCCATTCGCGTCATGGCCGCCATTGTGCCGTGCGGGCGCTCGCGGGAATACCGCAGGCGGGCGATTAAGCTCCAGGCAGGACGTCGCGGCCGGCAACGGACGCATCGGCCCCAGTGCGCGACTTTGATCGGGAGGACAGACACCCCCATGTCGAACCCAGCCGCCATGTCGAATCCGACGGGCCCGGACGACCGTCGCGACGCGAATCAGCGCGCTGCCACGACAGGCGACGACGCCGCAGCGGCAACCGAGATCTTCGAGCCGGCGGATCCAGCGACCGACCCGACCATCCCGGTGCGGCGCTTCACCGCGCCGTCGAGCTTCGACGGCAAGACCCAGATCATCGCGCCGCTGCCGGACCCGGAAACCGAGCTGATGCCGCCGGCCGCACCGCAGCAGATTCCCGGCACCGTCAAATCCCCGAAAGACCGGCGCAGCTGGGGGTGGGTCATCGCACTGGTGCTGGTGATCGCCGCCATCGCCGCCCTCGCCGTCCTGGGCACGGTGCTCCTGACCCGCGGCCATTCGGCCATGAACGCCGAATGGCCGGGGCGCACCTCCCACTTGTGGGGGACTACGACACAGGATTTCGCAATCCCTGCGCCGTGACCGGCCACTCGGCGGCGCTGTCTAGCTGGACATACCCGCGGAAACGCTGCGGCCCGTGCTGTGCAGGTCGTTGCACGCTTCGATGACGCGCTGGGTCATCGAAGCCTCAGCCTTCTTCAGGTAGCTGCGCGGGTCGTAGACCTTCTTGTTGCCGACCTCGCCGTCGATCTTGAGCACACCGTCGTAGTTGGTGAACATGTGCGCGGCGATCGGCCGGGTGAACGCGTACTGGGTGTCGGTGTCGACGTTCATCTTCACGACGCCGTAGCGCAGTGAGTCCTCGATCTCGGACTTCAGCGAGCCCGAACCACCGTGGAAGACGAAGTCGAACGGCTTGGAACCAGCCGGCAGACCCAGCTTGGCGGTAGCCACCTTCTGGCCTTCGGCGAGCACCTCGGGCTTGAGCTTGACGTTGCCCGGCTTGTACACGCCGTGCACGTTGCCGAAGGTGGCGGCCAGCAGGTACTTGCCGTGCTCGCCGGAGCCGAGCGCGTCGATGGTCTTCTCGAAGTCCGCGGAGCTGGTGTACAGCTTCTCGTTGATCTCGGCCTCGACACCGTCCTCTTCACCGCCGACGACGCCGATCTCGACCTCGAGGATGATGTTCGCGGCCGACGTCAGCTTCAGCAACTCCTGCGCGATCTGCAGGTTCTCGTCGATGGGCACCGCGGAGCCGTCCCACATGTGCGACTGGAACAGCGGGTTCTCGCCACGGGCGACGCGCTCGGCCGAGATGGCCAGCAGCGGGCGGACGAAGCCGTCGAGCTTGTCCTTGGGGCAGTGGTCGGTGTGCAGCGCGACGGTGATGTCGTACTTGGCGGCGACGACGTGGGCGAACTCGGCCAGTGCGACCGACCCGGTGACCATGTCCTTGACGCCGAGGCCCGAAGCGAATTCGGCACCGCCGGTGGAGAATTGGATGATGCCGTCGCTACCCGCGTCGGCGAAGCCCTTGATCGCCGCGTTGACGGTTTCCGACGACGTGCAGTTGATGGCCGGGAACGCGAAAGAGTGTTCCTTGGCGCGGGCCAGCATCTCCGCGTAGACCTCGGGCGTGGCGATGGGCATGTTTTTCCTCTCGGCGAACCTGCAGTCTGGGCCAGTATGTCAGTCACGTGAAGCTGAAGTGCGGCACCGGGGGACACCCGGTCAGATGGTCAAGACCACCCGGTAGTGCGCGTGGCCGCTGTTCATCCGTTCGAAGGCCTCCGCGGCCTGCGCGAGAGGTCGTTCCTCGATGACGGCCCGCACGCCTGTCAGCGCGGCAAAACGCAACGTCTCCTCGATGTCGCGCGAGGTGCCCGACGGATGCCCGGTGACCGAGAAGCCGCCGTTGATGAGGTCGAGCGGGCTGATCGGCAACGGCTCAGGGGTGACGCCAACCGTCACGAGCTGGCCCTCCGGCCCCAGCCCGCCGACGGTGGCGGCCATTGCCGTCGAGCTCGCGGCGGTCGCGAGCACGACGGCCGCCCCGCCGAGGCGCTGCAGTTCGGCGGCGACATCCGCGGCGTTCGAATCGATGTAGTGATGCGCGCCGAGTTCCTTGGCCGCGGCTTCGCGCTGCGGGCCCCGGGCGATCGCGACGGTTTCGAAGCCCATTGCCCTGGAGAACTGCACCCCGAGATGGCCCAGGCCGCCGATGCCGATCACCGCGACCAGATCACCGGCCTTGGCGCGCGTCTTACGCAACCCGTTGAACGTCGTCACGCCCGCACAACCCATCGGCGCGGCCTCGGCGAACGAGAACTCCTCCGGTATCCGGGCCAGCGCAGTCACGGGCACGGTGACCGATTCGGCGTATCCGCCGGGATAGTGCCAACTCGGTACTTGCATGCGTACGCACTGCATGAAGTAGCCCCGGCGGCAGGGCTCACAGCGGTTGCAGTTGCCGCCGAACCAGCCGACCGCGACGCGATCACCGACGACGAAGCCCTCGACGCCATCGCCCAGTTCGGCGATGGTGCCCGCGATCTCGTGGCCGAGGGTGATCGGCCACGACAGTCCGGGGAAGTGCCCGGCGTAGAACTCACGGTCGGTGCCGCACACGCCGCATGCGGCGACGGCGATGCGGACGTGGTCACGCGGCGGCGAAACGGTGTCGACATCCGCAAGTTGGAGCGGAGCGTTGGCTTGTGCGACGTGAACTGCCCTGTGAGTAGCCATGGTCCGACCCTATGAGCGATGTGCAGTTAAGGGAACAGCCAACTGACACCGGTATGTTGACCCCATGATCAGCACCCTGTCGCTCATGCCGGACTTCATGGATCCGGTGAAGCTCATCGGATACTTCGGTACCTGGGCCCTGGTCGGATTGCTGGTCGTCATCTTCGTCGAGTCGGGCGTCCTGTTCCCGATCCTGCCCGGCGACACCCTGCTGTTCGTCGCGGGCATGCTGGCGGCCGGCACCGCCGCCCAGGCCGAGGTCGCCGCGCAGGCCAACTTCAACATCTGGCTGCTGCTGCTGACCATCCCGGTCGCGGCCATCCTCGGTGGGCAGGCCGGCTACTTCATCGGACGGTTCATCGGTGTCGAGATGTTCAAGCCCGACGCCCGCGTCTTGAAGCAGAAGTACCTGGACGAAGCACACACGTTCTTCGAGGAACGCGGGCCGTTCGCGATCCTGCTGGCCCGCTTCGTGCCGATCGTGCGCACCCTGGCGCCGATCACGGCCGGCGCGGCCCGAATGGGCTACGCCGCTTTCACGTTGTACAACGTGATCGGTGCGGTCGTGTGGGGCTGCGGCATCACTCTGCTGGGCTATTGGCTGGGGCAATTCCCCATCGTCCAGAAGCTGCTCGAGCCGATCTTCGTCCTGATCCTGGTCGCGTCCATCACGCCGATGATCTGGGAGTGGTACAAGCGGCGTAAGGCTGCTTCCGAGAGCTAGGCGGCCCGCTCGGCGGCTGGAGCTACAGCCCCAGGACTGCCAACTCTCGCAGGGCCGGACGTGGGTCGGCAGTCGGATGTTCTGCGAGCACCTGCACGACCACGTGGTCGGCACCGGCGTCCAGGTGCGCCCGCACGGCGGCTGCCGCATCGTCGACGCTGCCCATCCCGACAAGTGCACGCGCCAGCCGCTCGGAACCGCCGCGCACCAGGTCCGACTCGTTGAAGCCCTGCCGCAGCCACGAATTCCGGTAGTTGGGCAGGCCGCTGTAGACGTTGAGGTGGTCGTGCGCACGGCGCAGTTGATCGGCGTCATCGCCACCGATCGCCACCGCCTGCTCAGAGACGATCCACTTGTCCGGCCCGAGAATTTCGCGCGTTGTGGCGGTAGCGGACGGCAGCACCAGGTACGGGTGTGCGCCGTCGGCGTGGCTGCCCGACAACTCGATCATCTTGGGCCCCAGGGCCGCGAGCAGCCGGGGCGGGCGGCCGATGCCGGGTTCGATGGCGTCCGGCACCGCGGCCATCTTCTCCAGGTAGCCGCGCATGGTGGCGAGCGGCTTCTGATACGTGCCGCCCATGCCGCGCTCCACCAGCGGGCCGTGGCTGACACCCAGGCCCAGGACGAACCGTCCCGGGTACAGCGCGGTCAACGTGCGAGCACCGGCCTCGGCAGCCGATGGAATCCGCACATGAATGTTGGCGATCCCGGTACCGACCACCATTCGCTCGGTCGCCGCCAGGAACGCTGCCGACTCCGTCAGGCACTCCTTGCCGACGGTCTCGGGCAGGAACAGCGACCCATAGCCCATGGCTTCGATGTCGCGGGCGACCGCCTGAGCATCAGGCATGGCCCAGCTGTCGCTGGCCCACCAGACGCCGATGCGGGACGGAAAGTCGATACGAGCGCGCTGACTGGTCATCCGTCCACAATCGCCTACCGCCACCCCCGCCGCGACGCGGGGTCAGGCCTGCAGCCGACCCGACAACTCATGCGCCTGTTCCAGCAGCAGCCGCCCGAGTTCCCGTCGGCGGCCGGCGCGGAACCGGGTCTCGACGCCCGTCAGGCTCAACGCCCAGCCCGGCAGGCCGCGCCGGTCGAACACCGCTGCCGCCATGCCCCAGCTGCCCTCGACCAGCAGCGCGGGATTGGTCGCGTAACCGGCACGCCGGGTCTGCTCGATGCGCTTGCGGATGGCCGCCTCGGAATGCGCTGTCCCCCAGGATGTTTCGGGCCGTTCCCGGGAGAAGTAGTCGTCCACATCGGCGGCCGGCAGATGGCTCAGGATCGCCAAGCCGGCACTGGCCACGCCGAGCGGGAACCGGATGCCGACCTGCAAGACGTGTGACCGCAACGGGAAGCTGCCCTCCTCGCTGAGCACGCATACCGTCTGATCGCCGCGCCGCGCGGAGAAGAACGCACTCTCGCCGGTCTCGCGGGCCAGTCGGGTCACCACCGCCCGCGCCCGGTCGGTGACGTCGTGGTGCTGTGCCGCGCCGACGCCCAGTAGGTACAGCTCGGGCCCGAGTGACCAGCGCCCGGTTTTCTGGTCCCGGCTGACGAGATGTTCGTCGGCCAGCGCCGTCAGCAGCCGGTGCGCGGTGGGACGGGCCAGCCCCGCCAACTTGCCGAGCTCGGTGGTGGAGGCGCCGGCGGGTTCGGTTGTCGCAACGGCCCGCAGCATCGCCCCGACTCGGGCGACGACGTTCGGACCGGTCATCGGCTCATATTAGACGTTCATTGACTGAACGCTGCTCCCACCAATGCTCATTCTGCGAACACTTTTCACCCGCTTTGAGCAGAGACTTGCCATGTCAGCGCCCTGCCGTGAAAAGTGGGTCCCGCGTTTACTGGATGAACGGAGTGTCATGACCTCGAAGGTGTATGCCTCGGCCGCCGAAGCGGTTGCCGATGTCGGTGACGGCGCCACGCTGGCCGTCGGTGGATTCGGTTTGTGCGGCATCCCCGACCAACTCATCGCTGCCATCGCGGCATCGAGTGCCACCGACCTCGAGGTGTTCTCGAACAACTGCGGTGTCGACGGTGTCGGCCTCGGCGTGCTGCTCGGCCTCGGCAAGGTCCGTCGGGTCACCGCGTCGTACGTCGGGGAGAACAAGGAGTTCGCCCGCCAGTACCTGTCCGGCGAGCTAGAAGTGGAACTCACCCCGCAGGGCACCCTGGCCGAGCGCATGCGCGCCGGCGGCGCCGGCATCCCGGCGTTCTACACGCCGGCGGGTGTCGGCACGCCCGTCTCCGACGGCGGTCTGCCGTGGCGCTACGCGGCCGACGGTTCGGTCGCGGTTGCCTCGCCGCCCAAGGAGATTCGCGAATTCGACGGCAAGCGCTATGTGCTGGAGGAGTCGATCAACGCCGACTTCGCACTGGTGCACGCGCTGCGCGCCGACACCGCGGGCAACCTGGTCTTCAACAAGACCGCACGCAACTTCAACCCACTGGCCGCGATGGCGGGACGGATCACCATCGTCCAGGTCGAGGAGCTGGTGCAGGCGGGCGAGATCGACCCCGACGACGTCCACCTCGCCGGCGTGTTCGTGCAGCGCATCGTGCACACCGGACCGCAGGACAAGCAGATCGAGAAGCGCACTGTCAGCGAGGAGCGCAGCGGATCGCGCATGAGCACGAGCGAAGGAGCCCGCTAGATGACCGGTTGGAACCGTGACCAGATGGCCGCCCGTGCCGCCGCCGACATGATCGACGGCGAGTACGTCAACCTCGGCATCGGCCTGCCAACCCTGATCCCCGGCTTCCTGACGGGCGACGTGCACGTCACGCTGCACTCGGAGAACGGCATCCTGGGCACGGGTCCCTATCCCCGTGAGGATGAGGTGGACGCTGATTTGATCAATGCCGGCAAGGAGACCGTGACGGTCAATCCCGGTGCGGCGTACTTCGATTCGTCGCTGTCGTTCGGGATGATCCGGGGCGGCCACATCGACACCGCGGTGCTCGGCGGCATGGAGGTGTCCCGCACCGGCGACCTGGCCAACTGGATGGTGCCCGGCAAGATGGTCAAGGGCATGGGCGGCGCCATGGACCTGGTGCATGGCGCGTCGCGGGTCATCGTGCTCATGGAGCACACCGACAAGGCCGGCAATCCGAAGATTGTGCCGGTCTGCACACTGCCGTTGACCGGTCAGGGTGTCGTCGACCGGATCATCACCAACCTCGCCGTCATCGACGTGCCCGGCGACGGCACGCTGATCCTGCGTGAAACCGCCCCCGGGGTGAGCGTCGACGACGTCATCGCGGCCACCGGCGCCGAGCTGACGGTCCAGCTCGATTAGGGAGTCGATCACGCCGTTCGGCTGATGCGTGGTGTCCAACTCGGTTCGATGGTGGCGATTCTTCCGCGCGGGTATCACCGAGTTGGGCAGGCTGTCAGCAGCCGCTATCGGGATCACGCAGAAGAGGAGCGTTTCATGAAGATCGGCATCATCGTTGGATCGATCAGAGACGGGCGTGCCGGCGCCGGCGTCGGGGCCTGGGTGGCCGAGCAAGCAGCGCAACGTGGCGATGCACAGTTCGAGCTCATCGACCTGGTGACCTTCGACGTGCCTCTGCTCACCTCTGCGACGGTCCCCGCCGCGGCCAACAAACAGTACGAGTCCGAGAACGTGCAGCGCTGGAGCGCGGCCATCGACGCTTGCGACGGATTCATTTTCGTCACACCCGAGTACAACCATGGCGTGCCCGGAGCGTTCAAGAACGCCGTGGACAGTCTCGGTTCTGAATGGTTCGGCAAGACAGTCGGTTTCGTATCGTACGGCGCTGACGGTGGCGTACGCGCAGTGGAGCAGTGGCGCCAGATCGTCGCCAACTTCCAGATGCTCGACGTCCGCGCCCAGGTGTCATTGTCCCTGTTCACCGAGTTCGGCGCTGACGGACTCACCCCGCTGGAACGGCGCACGGGCGAACTGACGACACTGTTCGATCAGCTGATCACGTTGACCGCGAAGGTGATTGCCTGACCGGCCACTGAGCTCAACCAGCGGCACCCTGCAGCGCTTCCCGACCCGGCGTCGCGCCGGCGATCAGCGGCAGGTCCGGCCGCCGCGACGGGCGACGCCGCACCACCCGGGCCAGCACGCCGCGCACCAGCGGCACCGGTGACCACCAGAACCACCGGCCGAGCAGCCCGGCGATGCCCGGCACCACGAACGTCCGCACGATGAGGGTGTCGATCAGCAGTCCGACGCCGATGGTGGTGCCGACCTGTTCGATGCTCAGTACGTCGCTGGACAGCATCGCGAACATGGTGATGCCGAAGACGATTCCGGCGGTGGTCACCACCCCGCCGGTGCCGCCGAACGTCCGGATCATGCCGGTCTTCACACCCGCATCCGGTCGCGTCACCTCCTCGCGCAGCCGCATGGTCAGCAGCAGGTTGTAGTCCGCGCCGACGGCCACCAAGGCGATCAACGCGATCGATGGCACCGCCCAGTGCAGGTCCCTGCCCAACAGGTCCTGCCAGATGAAGGAGCTGACGCCGAGCGCCGACGCATACGACACCACGACGGTGCCGATCACCACCGCGGCCGCCACCGGACTGCGCAGCATGATGAGGATGATCAGGAAAACCAGCGCGAGCGCGACGGCGGCCAGCAGCAGGAAGTCGTCAGAGACATAGCCACGAAGTTCTGCGGTGCCGGTGCCAAAGCCGGTGACGTTCACGGTGTTCCGGACCAGCGTGCCCTCTTTCGTCGATTCACGCACGGCGGCGAGGATTTCGGGCGAGCGCAGCGCACCGTCGGTGCCGAATACCTTGCCGTCGCCGTAGACGAGCAGCCGCGTCGACCGGCCGTCGGGCGCGAAGTACAACCCGGCCGCACGCTGGAAGCGCGGGTCCTGCCACGCGCGTTGCGGCAGATAGAAGCCACCGGCACCGCTGTCCTGGAAATCCGCCCGGACGCCGCGCAGATAATCCGTCAGTCCGGAGAACATGCCCCGGGTCTCACCGACGGTCTTGGTCAACTGTGTTGTCACCGAGCCGAGTTGGTCGACGGCCGCCCGCATCGAACGCACCGACGCCTGCGCACCGGTGAGCGACCGGGCCATGTCCGTGGTGCCGGCACCGAACTGCCGGGTGCTGTCGGTCAAAGTGCCGGCGGCCGCCACCACCGAGTCCATGGGCTCGACGACCTTGAGCGCCAGCGAGCAGATGGCGTCGTTCGCGCAATTCGGGTTGGCGCCTGTGAAGCCGCGCAACGGGTCCAGGTACTGCGATACCTGGGTGACGTTGTCGCGCAACTGCTGCATGCCACCGTGCATGGCATCGATGCCGGACCCGAGCTGCCCGAGTCCCCGGACGCTGCCACCGAGGCCGTTCTGCAATTGCGTTATCGCCGAGGAGAACTGGTCCAACGTCGCGGATAGCTGGTTGACCGCGCCCAGCCGCTTGCTCAGCTGCGCCACCCCGTCATCGAGCTGGTCGGCGATGGCGCCGGCCTGATCGGTCAGCGCCGCCTGCTCGGGCAGCGAACCAGCCGGCCGCGACGCCGACTGCACCATGCGGATGCCCGGAATCTCCATGATCTTGCGCGTCACCCGTTCGACCGCGATGACGCCTGCCGGGTTGCGCAGGTCGTGATCGGTCTGGATGGAGACGATCTCGGGCAGCAGCCGGTTGGGCGGGAAATGCCGGTCCATGGCCTGATATCCGCGGTTGGCGTGCGTGGTGTCCGGTTGTGCGGCAAGCTCATCGAAGTCCAAGCGCACACCGGCGACCGGGAACGCGCAGATCACCAGCACCAGCGCCGAGGCCACCAGCACCGGCCCCGGCCACCGGGCGACGACGGTGCCCACCCGGCGCCAGCTCCGGCCGAGCGCCTTGGCGGCAACCCGACGGCGCGGTTGCGCCAGCCCATGCCGGCCGGCCAGCCCGACGAACGCCGGCAGCAGCGTGAGTGAGGCGAACATCCCGGTGAGAATGCCGATGGCGCAGGGCAATCCGGCACTTCGGAGCATGCCGACCTGCGCGAACAGCAGACACGACAGCGCCGCCGCGATGGTCAGGCCGGACGCGGCGATCACCGGAGCCACGCTGCGGTTTGCGATCACCAGCGCGTCCTCGTGGTCGACATCAGTGCGCCGCTGTTCGTGGTAGCGGCCCAGCAGGAAGATGCCGTAATCCGTTGCCGCGCCGAGCACCATCGCCGCCAACAGCGAGACCGAGAAGATCGACACCTCGATCAAATCCCGCTCCCCCAGGAACGCCACGATTCCCCGCGCCACCCCGAGCCCCAGGCCGACGGTCAGCAGCGGGATGGCCGCCGTGATCACCGACCGGTACACGACGAAGAGCAACACCGCGATCAGGACCACGGTCACGCCGGTGATCATCAGCATCTGCTTGTCGATGGCGCTCAGCTCGTCGGCGATGGTGGCGCCGGGCCCGGTCACGTAGGCGTGCAGGCCCGCTGGTGCCGGCGCGGCGGCCACGATCCGCCGGACCGCATCCAGGGCGGCGTTCGCCTTGGCCGCGCCGAGCTCGCCGCGAATCCGCAGCATCGTGTAGACGGCCCTGCCGTCGGTGCTCTGCGCGCCGGCTGCCGTGACCGGGTCGGACCACAGGTCCATCACCGAATCCACGTCCTCGGTGTCCGCGCGCAATGTGCTCAGCAGGCGGTCGTAGTAGGCCCGCTCGGGCGCGCCGAGCGGACGATCGCCCTCCAGCACCAGGTAGTTGAGGTTGCCACCCGCTCCGTCGTGGAACTGCTGGTCCATCTGTACCCCGGCCAGGTTCACCGGGGCGTCCGCGGGCAGGAAACCCCGCGCGTGGTTGTGGGCGGTGCTTTCCACCTGCGGCACAAGGAGATTGCCCGCCGCCGCGGCCAGCACCCACAGTCCGATGATCAGGACCGCGAAGCGGCTGCAGAATCTGGCGATGACGTCCCACATGAATCCGAAACTACGAGCGACCGGGGTCCGGAAGCGTCGTGCTGCGGACGAGACCGGGCCTCCTACCGTGGTAGGAGGCCCGAGCCGTCCCGCGAATGATGTGTAAATCCCGGCACCGGCTCTACGCTGGCGGTATGGACTGGCTCCGCGACTTCGCACTGCGTCGTCGCGGTTTGATGGCCTACGACTTCCCGTTCACCGTGCCGGCCGTGATGTACGGCGGCACCGTACTGACGATCGGAGCCGCCGCGGTACAGCGCGACTTCACCAGACCGTGGTTGCTGATCGCCGCCACTGTGCTGGCCCTAACGCCGATCATGACGTTCGTCGTCGCCGGCGTGAAACCCGTCCCATTGGTCGCCGCAACCTTCGGATTGGCCGCGGCAGCCGTGTTGTTGTCGTGGCCAGCAGTCAGCAACGACACTGCGCCGTGCTTGATCCTGTTCGTGCTCGGAGAGGTCTTCGCCCTTGGTAGATGGCGCGACGGGCTCATCGCCGCCGCAGCGTCAGCGGTACTGCTGCTGGTCGCCGCGCGGACCGGGCACCTCGTCACGCCACTGCTGTACTTGGCTTTCCTCCCACTGGCCGCGATGATCGGCCGCATCCTGCAGTTGCAGCAACGTCTAGTCATCGAGGAGCGCGCGCGGCAGGCCGCCCTCGCTGAACAAGCCGCCGCCGACGAACGACGCCGCATCGCCCGCGAGGTGCACGACGTGATCGCGCACTCGCTGTCAGTGACCATGCTGCACCTGACCGGTGCTCGGCGGGCGCTCCAGGAGGACAACGATGTCGACGACGCGGTCGACGCCCTGCTCGACGCAGAGCGGCTGGGCCGGCAGGCCATGTCCGACATCCGGCACACCGTCGGGCTGCTCAGCGCAGGCGAAGTCAAGCCGTTGCGCGCGACCCCCGAACCCGGCATGTCCGATATCCCCGACCTCGTCGCGAGTTTCGCCTCGGCCGGGCTGCAGGTGGACTCCCGCATCGAGGCGGATCCCGCGGACCTCAGCGCGGGAATCGGGCTGGCGCTGTTCCGGGTGACGCAGGAATCGTTGGCCAACATCGCCAAACACGCCCCTACGTCGCCCGTGCAGCTGCGACTCCGTCAGGACAACGGCATCGCCACCCTCTCGGTCTGCAACGAGCTGTCCACCCCGGCGTCTGACATCAAGCCAGGCGCCGGGCTGCCCGGGATGCGCCAGCGCATCGAAACCCTCGGCGGCGAATTCCAGGCCGGCCCCGGACCGGACGGGTGGACGGTGCAGGCTCGGGTGCCGGTCACCCCGACGGCATCCGCGCATTGTGCGATGCAGCGAATCCGGCTGTCACGCAACGGGACCCACAATGACTGAGGGCGCCATCCCAAAAGACGGTTCAACCGTCGACGTCCTGCTGGTCGACGATCAGGAACTCGTCCGCTCGGGCCTGCGCCGGATCCTGCGGCGCAAGGACGGCTTCAGCATCGTCGGCGAATGCGCCGACGGCGACGAGGTACCGCGCGAAGTGCTCCGGTGCCGCCCCGATGTGGTGGTGATGGACCTGCGGATGAAGCGCGTCAGTGGCGTCGACGCGATCCGCGCCCTTCGCACCGGCGGCGGCCCACCGGCCTTGGCGCTCACCACTTTCGACGACGATGATCTGTTATCCGCGGCCCTGCGCGCCGGAGCGTCGGGCTTCGTCCTCAAGGATTCACCGGCCGAGGAACTGATCCGGGCCGTGCACGCCGTCGCACGCGGTGAGGCGTATCTGGACCCGGCCGTCACCGCCCGTGTGCTGAGCGGCTACCGGCGCGCGCCCGGCGCCCCGTCCGACGACGTCGCCGACCGACTGACCGCCCGCGAACTCGACGTCCTGCAGCTGATCGGATCGGGCGCGACCAACGCCGAGATCGCCGGCCGGCTGGTCATCTCGGAGGTGACGGTCAAGAGCCACATCGGGCGCATCTTCACCAAGCTCGACCTACGGGACCGCGCGGCCGCGATCGTCTACGCCTACGACCACGGCGTGGTCGCCCCGAAATAGCCTCAGTCGGCGAACACCCCGCGCATGGCGTCGGCGCCGAACATGGGCTCCATCATGGCCGAGAAGTCCGGGCCGCGACGCAGTTTCTGACCGCCGTCGACGTTGATCAGCTGGCCGGTGATCCATTGCGACGCGTCACTGAGCAGGAACAGCGCCAGGTTGGCGACGTCCTCGACCTCGCCGGCCCGGGGCAGCGGGGTGCACTTCCGGTAATCCTCACGCAGCGGCTCGAATTCGAAGATGCTGGCCGCCACCAGGTCGGTGCGGATCAAGCCGGGGCGGATGCTGTTCGCACGCACCCAGGAGGCCCCGAGTTCGTCGGCCGCCAGCTGCACCAGGTGATCCAGCGCGGACTTGGTGACGCCGTACGGCCCGAACCAGCGGTGGGTGTTGCTCGCGGCGATCGACGAGATACCGACGAACGATCCGCCGCCGCCACGGACCATTTCCCGCCCGGTGTGCTTGACGACGTACATGCTGCCGTTGACGTTCAGATCGACGGTCTGCCGCCACATCTCCGAATCGATGTGGGTCACGGGCCCGACGGTCAGCGAGCCACCGGCACAGTGCACGGCGCCGGAGAGCTTCCCGTTCCATGCGGCGGCGGTCGCGACGGCGCGGGCGACGTCGTCCTCGTCGGTGACGTCGGCGGTCTGGAAGCGGATGACGCCCGGTCCCCCGGCGGCTGAAATCTCGTCGACAGCGGACTGCAGCGTAGCTTCGGTGCGGCCCACGATGAGCGCGTTGCCGCCGGCCGCCACAACTCCCTGCGCGATGGCCTTTCCGATGCCGCTGCCACCGCCGGTGATCAACACGGTTCGATCCGTCAGCCAACCCTGGACTGAAAACTGCACCGATGTACTCCTTTGGACAGATCGACGGGAACACGTCTTGTATACACTTTTCGAAAGTTGTAAACAATGCTGGTCGGACCCCCGAATACGGTCGGATTCGCCGTTCCGCCACACAGCAGCTGGGCGTACGCTGAAATTTTCCTTGACGAAAGCGTGACGCCATGACGATCCACCCGATCTGCCGACGGCTCTTCGTCGCCGGCGGCTTCACCATCGCGACGCTCGCCTCACCCGCCGTTCTCGCCCTCGGCAGCCCGGCATCCACCGCACTACTCGGGGACACCAGCTGCCCGCCGGGAATGACCGAAAATCCGGTCAGCGGTTCGTGTTCCGGGAGCAGTACCGACCAGGGCCCCGCACCGGTCAACGCCGCTCCGAACCAGCTCGGCCAAATCGACGGCATTCCCTGCACCGGCCGCAATACCGGCCAATGCATCGGTCTCTCGGAGGAGCAAGTACCCGGAATGCACCCACACTCGTCGGTGAGTTCCAGCCCGTAACAACAGTCGCCTAAGGTTGTGTAATGCCTGCAAAAACTGATGCCGCCGATATCGGCGACGTGGAGCCCCTGGCCGACAGCACTGCCCGTCAGGCCCGCCGGGTCGTCGCCGCGTACGCCAGCGATGCTGACGAATGTCGCATGTTCCTGTCCATGCTGGGTATCGGGCCCACGAAGCTCGACGCGTGACGGCCCGCGGAGGCAACGACGCTTCTGCGGCGTCCACCGCGAGCCCCGAGACCGCCACGGGCGGCAAGTCCGCCACGAACCCCGTCGGCAACTCCGACTTCGTCGTGGTCGCCAACCGGCTGCCCGTCGACATGGAGCGCCTTCCCGACGGTTCCATCACCTGGAAACGCAGCCCGGGCGGCCTCGTCACCGCACTGGAACCGCTGCTGCGTAAGCAGCGCGGCGCGTGGATCGGCTGGGCCGGCGTCGCCGACAGCGACGAAGAGCCAGTCGCCCAGGACGACCTGACGCTGTGCCCGGTCAAGATGTCGGCCGACGAGATCGCCGACTACTACGAGGGCTTCTCCAACGCAACCCTCTGGCCGCTGTACCACGACGTCATCGTCAAACCCACCTACCACCGCCACTGGTGGGACAGCTACGTCGCGGTGAATCAGCGCTTCGCCGAGGCCACAGCCCGTACCGCGGCCAAGGGCGCGACCGTCTGGGTGCAGGACTACCAGCTGCAGCTGGTGCCGAAGATGCTCCGTGAGCTGCGGCCCGACCTCACCATCGGATTCTTCCTGCACATCCCGTTCCCGCCCGTCGAGCTGTTCATGCAGATGCCGTGGCGCACCGAGATCATCGAGGGACTGCTGGGCGCCGACCTGGTCGGCTTCCACCTGCCCGGCGGCGCACAGAACTTCCTGGTGCTCGCCCGCCGGCTGCTCAACGCCAACACGTCCCGGCACACCATCGGCGTCCGGTCCCGCCTCGGCGAGGTGACCTACGGCAACCGCACCGTCAAGGTCGGCGCCTTCCCCATTTCGATCGACTCGGCCGCATTGGACGCCCAGGCCCGTAGCCGCACCATCCGGCAGCGGGCCCGCCAGATCCGCGATGAGCTGGGCAACCCGCGCAAGATCATGCTCGGCGTGGACCGGCTGGACTACACCAAGGGCATCGACGTGCGGCTGCGCGCGTTCTCCGAGCTGCTCGCCGAGGGCCGCGCGAACCGGCACGACACCGTGCTGGTTCAGCTCGCCACGCCGAGCCGTGAGCGGGTGAACAGCTACAAGATCATGCGCGAGGACATCGAGCGCCAGGTCGGGCACATCAACGGCGAGTACAGCGAAGTCGGCCACGCGGTGGTGCACTACATGCACCGGGCGATCGGCCGGGAAGAGCTCATCGCCTTCTTCGTCGCCGCCGACGTCATGTTGGTGACGCCGTTGCGCGACGGCATGAACCTGGTCGCCAAGGAGTACGTGGCCTGCCGCAGCGATCTCGGCGGCGCGCTTGTGCTCAGCGAATTCACCGGCGCCGCAGAGGAATTGCGGCAGGCGTACCTCACCAACCCGCACCATCTGGACGGGGTCAAGGATGCGATCGCCGACGCCCTGACCCAGTCGCCCGAAGAGGGGCGACGCCGCATGCGCGCGCTGCGCCGCCAGGTGCTGGCTCACGACGTCGACCGCTGGGCCCGGGCGTTCCTCGACGCCCTGGCGCATACCCGCGACTGACGACGCGACCCGACAACCGATTCAGGCCCCGCAGCGTTCGCTGTGGGGCCTGAATCATGTTGGGGTGCTTGAAAATCGGTGCGTCAGAAGATCGGCGTCATCTCGTCGATCAACCACTTGCCGTCGATCTTGCGGTAGTCGACCTTCAGCCTGCTGCCCTCATAGTTGGGTTGCTTGCGCTCATCGGTGATGACCCGGTTGACGAACGCCAGCACCGAGCCGGAGTCCCGGTGCGACGAGATCATGCCCGCACCAACCACATTCACCTGGCTGATCAGCTTGCGCTTCACCGCGTCGTTGAAGATGTTGTTCTTCGCCGTCAGTTCTTCGTACCGCTTGCGGAATGCCGGCGTCATCAACGTCAGCGCCTGCGTGGTGCTGCGCTGCACGCTGCTGTACTCGTAGCCGAGAATCTGTGGGATCTGGGACTTGGCCAGGTCCGGCAGTTCCTCCGCCGTCGCCTGCTCGCCCGCGAGCTGCACGTGCTTCCAGTACTCCGAGCCGCCGAGCGCTCCGAGCGCCACCACGGCGACCGCCAACAGTGCGCCGAGCGCTGCCAGCAATCGGTTCATCAGTTGCCCCCGTCCGGGTACTTGATGTCGTACGCGCTCATATGACCGCTGTCGTCCTCCCGGATGAACACCCGTTGCCGGTACGGCGTCGACGGCTGGTTCACCCCGTTCATGTCGGCCAGGGTCACGCGGACCGTCACCAGCACCTTCGCGATGTTCGAGGTGTTGTCGACGCTCTCCAGCGCCGCCGCGGTGATAACCGCTTCCGAGTTGGCCTGCGTCTGCTTGAACAGGTACTTCAGGTTCTCGGCATTGTTGCTCTGGTTCATCATGTCGCGCAGCGGGCCGGGGCCGATGCCGCCCAGGAAGCGGTTCACGCTCTCGTCGACCGTGTTCTGGGTGTAACTGAACATGTTGACCACGGTCTGCTTCGCGGTGTCCACGAACCGCTGATCGCGGTCCTGCGTCGCCTCGACCTGCCCATTGCCATGCCAGAGGAACCACGTACCGCCGGCCAGCGCCGCCACCAGCACGGCGACGACCGCCAGACCGATGGCCGCGACCAGGGACCGGTGCGGCTGTCGCCGCGGGGCCTGGATCGCCGGCCGTGCCGACGTGGTGGTTCCCGACGGTGGTGCCGCCTTGCTCGTGGTCGACGGAATCGCCACGTCGAGCACCGTCGAAGCCTCTGCGGAACCGGCGCTGCCGGCGGGCCGTGAAGCCCGCCGACGCACGCGGCTCACCGGCGGCTGCGACGTCTCGTCCGTCGCAGCCGGTTGGTCACTCATCAAACCTGCCTTGGATCCTTCATGAGGTCGACCCAGGACTCGCCTGAGTCACCATTGTTCGAGCCGGCGTTGAACACTCCTGTACCGCCGGCAGGGTCGGCGAAGACCCCGCTGTTCGCATCGTACGTCGTGCTCTGCGGTCCCTTGGGTCCGCTCGCCTGCGGCTGCCCGTCGGGGCCCGGCGCCGGCGGGTTGTTGATCGCGTACGGCGGAGTCACCTGATCCGGCGGCGCGAAGAACGGCCAGGGCAGCGGCTGCGGGCCCCGGTCGCTCGGCGGGTACGGCAGCGGGAACGGCGCGTTGGGTGCGGGTCCCGGCCCGGCGGGCACCCCCGGCGGCAACTGCACCGACGGCGGGCCCGGGTCGTAGTCGGCACCCGGCGGAATCATGGGGAACATGTTCGGCGGGGTGATGTTCCGCGGGTCGTTGACCGGGGTGTCGTACGGCACTGGCGGACCGCGCCACGGGTTGCTGCCGATCGGCACGTAACCGCGGGGGTCACGGCACAGCTGAACCGTAGGGGCGCGCTTGCCCGGGTACTCCATGCAGGGGTAGTTGCGGGCACCGCGGACGGTGCTCGGGTCGCTTTGCGCGGTCTTGCAGTACAGGTCCTTCGGCAGATCGCGCACGGTGGTGTCAGCCGGCGTGCGGATCTCCGGAGCCGGGATGAAGCCCGTCACGCATGGCGGCTGGCCGAGGCTGATCTTGAAGTCCAGCTTCGCGCCTTCGTCGATGGGCAACCCACCGGCGTCGGTCAGCAGTGCCGCGATCAGCGCCGGGAAGATCACCAGCGCCTGCTCGATCGACTTGTGGTAGATGACGCCGATCCGGCCGAAGCTGGCCAAGTTGGCTGCCAGCATCGGGAACGTCGGGCGGATGCCGTCGAAGGTCTCGTTGACGGTCTGGACAGCGCCCGGGACGGTCTTGAGCACCGACCGGAGCTGCGGGTCGGCATGGGCGGCCTCACCGGTCAGCGTCGCGAGACTGCTCGCCATGGTCTTGATGTCGGCACCGGCACGAATCTGTGCCTTCAACAGCGGGCCGGCCTGGTCGATCAGCTTGTCGATCTCGTTCGTGTTGGCGTTGGCCTCGTCCACCAGCAGCCGCGACGACTGGATCATGCGCGCCAGTTCCGGACCGGATCCGTTGAACGCCTTGAACGACTCGCGGAGCAGGTCCTGCAAGCGCGTGTTGCTGATGCTGCTGACCAGGGACTGGGCCTGGTTGAGCAGGTCCACGATGTCCTGGCCGACCGCAGTCCGGTCGACACCGATGGTGGCGCCGTTCTTCAGCACGTTCTTCGAGGGGCTGGCCGGCGGCACCAGGTCGATGTACTGCTCACCGATCGCGGACACGCTCTTGACCGTGGCCGTGACGTTGTCCGGCACCGGGGTATCGGAGTTCAGCCGCATCTGGGCCGTCACGCCATTGTCGTTCAGACCGACGTTCATCACCCGACCGATCGTCACGCCGCGGTAGGTGACGTTGGCGTTCTGGTAGATACCGCCGCCGACGACGAACTTGGCGTCCACCTTGTAGACCCCCAGGCCGACCGCCGCCGGCAGGTGCAGGTAGGACGTCGTGATCAGGGCAAGGCAGATGATGGTGACGACACCGAAGATCGCCAGCTGGAACCGCGCAAGACGGGTCAACAACATTACGGCTTCACCCCTCCATGTTGCGTCGCTGTGCCTGCTGGAATCTTGAACGGATCGGCAGCCTGTCCGGACAGGTTCGCCAGTGCGCCCAACAGGAAGTCCGGCGGGTTGATCACTTCGTCCAGGTGCCTCATGTTCGGGTCGAAAGCGCCGGAGGTGGGGAAGACGGTCTCACCCAGGCGGCGCAGCGTCAGATCGAACGTCACGTACACGTTCAGGTAGTCACCGCGCACCGCGTTCTTGAAGTACTTGTTGGAGAACGGGAACGTCGCCATCAGATCCTGGTCGTGGATGAAGTCGTCGGCGTTGTCGTTGAGCGCTTTGATGATCGGGAAGAGGTCCTTGAAGTCGGCCGCGAAGTCATCCTTGGTTGCGGCCATGACCTTGGCACCGACGACCGCGAGCTTCCGCAGCGCGGTGAACGCATCCACGATGTTCTTGCGGTTGTCATTGAGGACTTTGATCGCCCCCGGCAGGGTCTCGAGCGTGCGGCCCAGGCCGTCCTTGCTCTTGGCCAGGATCGAGGCGAAGCGGTTCAGCCCGTCCATGGCCCCGATGATGTCGGTGGTCTGCTTGTCCAGGGACTGGGTGAGTTCGGCCAGTCGCGGAATGAAGTCGACGAACTGCCCGGCCCGGCCCGCGACGGCGGCATAGGCCTCATCGGTGATGTCCTGCAGCGCACCGAGATTGCCCTTGTTCACGACGAGGCCCAGCGACGACAGCACCTCTTCGGTGGTCGGGTACCGGCCGGTGTGCGCCAGTGGAATCTCCGAGCCCTGCTTGAGCCGGCCCTGCGGAGCCTCCCCGACCGGTTCCGACAGCTGCACGTGCTGCGAACCCAACAGCGACGTCTGGGCGACCTTCGCTCTGGCGTTCGCCGGCAGCTTCACATCGCCGTTGATCGACAGCTTCACCGCGGCATAGAACGTGCCGTCGGGGCGCTGGACCGCGTCCAGGCCCGACACGCTGCCGACGGTGACGTCGTTGACCATCACCGGTGAGTTCTGCGGCAACGTCGCGACGTCGGGCAGCTGCACCGTGATGGTGTAGGAGCCGGCGCCGTGGCCCTTGGTACCGGGCATGTCCAGCGAGTTCAAGCCACCGAACTGACAACCGGCGAGCACCGCGGCACTCGATCCGAGGGCCAGGGCCTTCACAACCGCCTTCATCAGTTGCCACCTCCAGCTTCGGCGGGCAGCGGTGCACCCACGGGCGCGGCGGGCGCCGGGGCAGGTCCGGGTAGCGGGCCCGAACCGTTCAGCGGCGTCGGGCCGGGTCCCACCGGCGGCGTGGCCGGCGAAATCTGGCCCGGGATGGCGGGCGGCGGCAGGATCAGGTCGCTGAGCGATCCGTCCGGCTGGACCTTCGGCGGGATGACGCCAGGTGCGGCATTCCACTGCAGGTACGGCACCGGAGTCTGCGCCTTGGCCTCGGTCTGCGGGGTGTCGTAGATGAGCTGACCCTTGTACGCGGTGATGCTGTTGATCGGGTGGAACAGCACCGGCGGATAGTTCATCGCGATCCGGCGCAGCACCGGGCCCATGCGCTGACGGCAGATCTCCGCGCGCTTGTAGTTGTCCGGGGTGGCGCCGACGTCGAAGTTACCGCCGCACAGGAACTGCACCGGGTTGGAGAAGTTCGGCAGCGACAACAGACCGTCCAGCGAGCCCTGCGCCGGGTTGTAGATGTTGTAGAAGTTGGCCAGGCCGTTCGGCGTCACGTGCAGGACCTGCTCGATGTTGTCGCTGTTGTCCGCCAGCACCTGGGTGAATTCGGCCAGCTTGCCGACCTGATCGATCAGGGCCGTGTTGTTGTCTTTCAGCAGGCCCTTGACGTCGACCAGGGCCTGGTTCAGGGCGCCGAGGGTCTGGTCCAATCCGGCCGAGCTCTCGGCCAGCACCTGCGAGACCGACGCCACGTGGTCGGTGAACTGCACGATCTGTTCGTTGCTGTTCGACAGCGCATTGACCAGGATTTGCAGGTTCTTGATGGTGCCGAACAGGTCACCACGCGAATCACCAAGGCGCCCAGCGGTTTGCGATAGTTCACGCAAGGCATTACGGAACGAGTCGCCCTTACCGTCCAGGGTGTCGGCCGCTTGGTTGATGAACGCACCGAGCGGGCCCTGCGGCGCGCCGTCCTGCGGACCGAGCTGCGCGCTGAGCTGAGTCAGCTGCTTCTTCACGTCGTCCCACTCGACCGGGACACCGGTCCGGCTCAGCGGCACCTCGGCGCCGTCCGCCAGCGCGGCACCACCGCTGTAGGCCGGGGTGAACTGCACGAACCGGGCTGCCACCAGGTTCGGCGAGATGATGATCGCCCGCGCATCGCCCGGGATCTTCACGCCGTCCTTCACGGTCATGGAGACCTTGACCGAATTGGGCTGCGGCTCAACCGCATCGATGGTGCCGACCGGCACCCCGAGCACCCGCACATCGTCACCGGCGTACAGGCCGACAGCGTTGGTGAAGTAGGCGACCACATTGTGGCCACCACGCGACGGCCACAGCAGGTAGGCGCCGCCGGCGACGAGCGCCACCAGCGCAACCACGAGCGCGATGATCACGCCGCGCGACTTCAGGTTCTTCATCATGGCGACTTCGGCCTCACGACGATCCGTTCAGAGATGTAGCCCTTCAGCATGTCGCCGAGGCTGGCCGGCAGCTTGCCCGGCTGGAAGTAGGTGTCGAGCAAGACTTCCGACATCGTGGCCGGCGGTAGGCCGTACAGGTTGATGTTGAAGCCCGGGCCGTTACCGACCACCTCACCGAGCGCGGTGGCGTAACCCGGCAGCCGCTTGAGCGCCTCGCTGATGTGCTCCTTGCGCTTCAGCAATTCGTCCAGCACCAGGTTCAGCTGCTTGAGGGCCGGACCGAACTCCCGCTTGTTGTCCGCCACAAACCCTGAAAGCTGTTGTGAGACACCGCGAATACCGGAAATCAGCGTGCCCAGCGACTGACGCCGCTCGTCCAGCGCGGCGAACAGCTGATTGCCGTCGATGACCAATTTGTTCACCTGGTCGGCGCGCTGCGCCAGGGTGTCGGACACCTTCTTGGCGTGCCCGAGTAGCTGTTCGAGCGCCTGGTCGCGGGTGTTCAGGCTGCGCGACAGGGCCGCCACACCGTCGAGCGCGCCACGCAGCTGCGGCGTCGCGTCATGCAGCGTGTCGGTCAGCACCTTGAGGGCCTGCTCCATCTGCGGCTTGTCCAGCTCACTGGTGTTCTGGCCCAAATCCTGCAGCGCGGTGTTGATGGTGTACGGAGTCGTGGTGCGGCCCAACGGGATAACCGTGGCTTCCTTCGTGCCCTTCGGGGTGACCCAGAGAGACTTCTGCCCCAGCACGGTGTCGGTCTTGATCGATGCCAGCGACTGGTCGCCCACCACGATCTGACGGTCGACGGTGAAGTTCACCTTCGCCGAGGTCCCGGAGAGCTCCACGTCCCCGACCTTGCCGACCTTGATGCCCGCGACGCGGACGTCACTGCCCGGCGTGATACCACCGGCGTCGCCGAAGTACGCGGAGTAGTTCTTGCCCTGCGGCCAGAACGGCAGCCCGGTGTAGCCGAACGAGATCAGCACCAGGCACACCACGATGAACACACCGAGAATGCCGGTGCGGAGTGGATCTTTTTCCGGCTTAGCCACTTTCGGAGCACCTGCCCTTCGACGGATCCGCGGGACCACCGAACGGCACGATCAGATCGCTACCCGCGGGGCCACTCATCTTGATCTTCACCGAGCAGTAGTAGATGTTGAAGAACGCACCATAGGCACCGAGGGCGTTGAGTCGCAGATAGTCCTCCGCGAGGTTCTCGATGACCGGGTTCACGTCGCCCCGGCGCTCGTACATGCGCTGTGCGAACGGACGGGCGTTCTCGATGACGCCCTGCACCGGGCGCCGCGACTTCTGCAGCATCTCGGTCAGGTCGTTCTCGGCCGAGGCCAGCGGGCCGATGGCACCGGCGATCGGGTCGCGCCCCTCGGCCAGGCCGGTGATGAGCTGCTGCAGCTGGTCGATGCTGGTGTTGAACTGGGCGCCCTTGGCGTCGACCGTGCCGAGCACCGTATTGAGGTTGGTGATCGTGTCGCCGATCAGCTGGTCGCGGTCGGCCAGCGTCTGGCTGAACGAACCGGTGTTGGACAGCAGGTCGTTCAACGCGCCGCCCTGCCCCTGCAGGGCCTCGATCATGGCGGCGGTGATCTCGTTGACCTTCTTGCCGTCCAGGCCCTTCACGACCGGGCGCAGACCGCCGAGCAGCGCGTCGAGGTCGAGCGCGGGCTGAGTGTTGGCGAGGGCAACGGTGCCGCCGGCGGGCAGCTTGCGCAGCTCGCCGGGGCCGGAGGTGATCTCCATGTACCGGTCGCCGACCAGGTTCTGGTAGCGGATGACGGCGCGGCTCGAGCTGTACAGCTGGTAGCGCTCGTTCAGCGTGAACTTGACGTCGACGGTGTTGTCGCTCTTGAGCTTCACGCTCTTCACCGAGCCCACCGCGACACCCGCGATGCGGACGTCCTCGCCGGCCTTGAGCCGGGACGCGTCGGTGAAGTTGGCGTGATAGGTGTTCGACGAGGCGAAGCGGAACTGGCCGAACACCACCACCAGGCCCGCGGCGACCAGCAACATCACGACGGTGAACACCGTGACGTTGATCATTTCGCGCCTGTGTCTCATGGGCGGCCCCACTCACTCGCGGACATCAGTAGCGGTCCCTCTCTGCGTAGGCACCGGAGAACAGGAACTGCAGCGTCGAGGGCGCGTCGAACTGCAACTCGGTGTTCGGCTGGAACGGGATGTAGGCGTTGTCCGTCACCAGGAATGGCGTGTGGTACCAGGAACCACCGAACTGCTTGGACGGGACGTCCGGAAGGCCACGGCAGTTCGGGCCACCCGAGGCGTTCACCATCGGGAGGCTCTCGGGGTAGGTGTAGTTGGGCGCCCCCGGGAAGAAGTTCGAGGAGACGAACAAGCCCGGCTTGACGCCACCGAACACCGGGCCGAAGCGGTCCACGGCCTTCGACAAGCCCTGGATGAGGCATGGGAATTCCGGTGAGTAGTCACCCAGGACCTTCAGCGGGGCCCGCAGCCGCTGGATGGCGGCGATGTAGTCGTCGGCGGCCGGGGAGATGGTCGCATACGCGTTGTTGGCGAACCCGGTGGACGCGAGCAGCGCGGCGTTCAGGTCGTCCTTCTCGTCGATCAGCGTCTTGCTGACAGCCGGCGCGTTGTCCAGGACCTTCGCCAGGTCGGGCCCGGCGTCGCCGTAGATGCCGGCGACCGTCGAAGTGTCCTTGAGGTCCTGCTGCAGCGTCGGCAGCTTGGGGTTGAAGTACTCCAGGTACTTGCTCAACCCAGCCACCGCGGCACCGGCGTCGTCGCCGTGGCCCCGCAGGCCCTCACCGAGCGCGGTCACCGTGGCGTTCAGGCTGACCGGGTCGATCTTGTCGAGCAGGTCGGTCAGCGTCTGGAAGACGGTGTTCATCTCCAGCTGGACGTCCTTGGCCTGCACCTGGGCCCCGGGACGCAGTGATTCCTTCGACGGGTGCTCCGGCGGCAGGAATTCGACCGACTTGGCGCCGAACACCGTCGTGCTGCCGAGCCGGACCCGGGCGTTGGACGGGATGTAGCGCATCTGGTCGCTCAGGACGGCCAGCTTCAGCTTCGCCTGGTCACCGGCGTAGTCGATCTGCTCGACCTTGCCGACCTGGATGCCGCGATACTTGACCTTGGCATCGGGATCCATGACCAGACCGGCGCGGGGCGCCAGGACCGAGACGGTGTCGGTGGGCGTGAATGCCGCGGTGTACGACAAATAGGTGAACACCACGGCGGCCAGAATGACGCTGATCAGCACCGCTGCCGCGATTCTGACGTGGCTGCGTTTAGGACCACCGGAAGACATCGACGCGCACCCCCTATCCGGAGAGGTTGAAGTTGCCGGACGCGCCGTACACGGCCAGGGAGATGAGCAGGACGATGGTGACGACCACGATCAGCGAGGTCCGCACGGCCTGACCGACGGCGATACCCACGCCGACGGGTCCGCCACTGGCGTTGTAGCCGTAATAGGTGTGCACCAGCATGACCGCGACGGACATGACGATGGCCTGCAGGAATGACCACAAGAGGTCGGTGGGCACCATGAAAGTGCTGAAGTAGTGGTCGTACAGACCGGCCGACTGGCCGTTGATGTAGACGGTGGTGGCCCGCGCCGCGAAGAACGATGCCAGGACGGCCAGAGCGTACAGCGGGATGACGGCGATCAGGCCCGCGATGATGCGGGTGGATACCAGATACGACACCGAGTGCACCGCCATCGATTCGACGGCGTCGATCTCCTCGGCCACGCGCATGGCACCCAACTGGGCGGTACAACCGGCGCCGATGGTGGCGGCCAGTGCGATACCCGCGATGATCGGCGCAACGATGCGCACGTTGAGGAAGGCCGACAGGAAGCCGGTGAGGGCCTCGATACCGATGTTGCCCAGCGAGGAGTAGCCCTGGACCGCGATCACGCCGCCGGAGGCCAGCGTCATGAACGCCGCGACACCGACGGTGCCGCCGATCATCACCAGCGCGCCGGTACCCATGGTCATCTCGGCGATGAGCCGGATGGTCTCGCGGCGGTAGCGGGTCAGCGCGTTGGGGATGTATCGGAAGGACTCCCCGTAGAACAGCGCCTGCTCACCGATGCCGTCGAAGACGGCTGGCACTGCCCTGAACATTCGTTTGAAGCGGAGCGTTGCGTCGTAACTCATGGCCGAATCACCTCACCAGTACTCGGACGCCGATGGCGGTCATGATCACGTTGATGACGAACAAGCAGATGAAGGCGTAGACCACGGTCTCGTTCACCGCGATGCCGACGCCCTTGGGGCCGCCCTTGACGGTGAGTCCGCGGTAGCAGCCCACCATGCCGGCGAGCAGACCGAACAGCACGGCCTTGATCTCGGCGAGCATCAGCTCACCCAGGCCGGTCAGCACCGTCAGGCCGTTGATGAACGAACCCGGGTTGACGCCCTGCAGGAAGACCGAGAAGACGTAGCCGCCCGAGATGCCGATGGCACACACCAGGTTGTTCAGCAGCACCGCGACGAAGGTCGACGCGAGGACGCGGGGCACCACCAGCCGCTGGATCGGATCGATGCCGAGCACGCGCATGGCGTCGATCTCTTCGCGGATGGTGCGGGCGCCGAGGTCGGCGCAGATTGCGGTGGCACCGGCGCCGGCGACCACCAGCACGGTGACGACGGGGCCCAGCTGGGTGACCGTTCCGAACGCGGTGCCTGCGCCGGAGAGGTCGGCGGCACCGATCTCACGCAGCAGGATGTTCAGCGTGAAGGCCACCAGGACGGTGAACGGAATGGCGACGAGCAGGGTCGGCACGAGCGATACGCGGGCGATCATCCAGGTTTGTTCGAAGAACTCCCGGAACTGAAAAGGCCGACGCCACATCTTTGTGAAGGTGTCGAGGGCCATCTCGAAGAACCCGCCGACGGCCCGGGCCGGAGCCGCAAGCTGTTCGATCAACCTTCGACTCCATTCTCGGTCCGGGTCGAGCAGTCACGGCGAAGAGTGGGGTTTCCCTCTTCCGCAGCGGCCTGCTCACCACGTAGTAACGCATGGCTCTTGTGAGCCGGCTCATAGTAGCTAGAACATGTTCGCAGTGGCAAAAGAACAGCAAAATCACTGGGAAACGACATATAATCGCAGCTCAGAGTAAATTTTGACGTTACCGTCATTGCAACAGGTTCTAGTTCCGACACGGCGCTTTCTACGCCGCGTCGGCACGAGATCCGGGACGTTCAGTCCCTCGACTCCATCAAGGCAGTCGCAGAGAAATTCCGCTCCGGATCGCGGTCAGCAAAATATCCGCGCAGCGTGGAACTCAGTTGGGTCATATCCCACTCAGCGGACGGCGCTGTGAAGTGACTCTCCACGGTGGGCGCTGCTACCAGGGTCACAGTCGGACCATAAACGATGAAAAGCTGCCCATTGACGTTTTCCGACGCCGGTGAGGAAAGGAAGCGCACCAATTTCACCACGTGTTCGGGAGAGAGCGGGTCGACCTCACCCTCACCGGGAGCCGCACCGAACACATCGGCCGTCATCGCGGTGCGGGCCCGCGGGGCGATGGCGTTCGCGCGCACGCCGTAGCGCTCCAGACCGCGGGCCGCGGTCAGGGTCAACGCGGTGATGCCGGCCTTGGCGGCACCGTAGTTCGCCTGTCCCACCGGACCGGCCAGTCCGGCCTCGGACGAGGTGTTGACGATCCGGCCGTACACCGTGCCGTCGGCCGACTCCTTCGCCTTGGCGCGCCAGTAGGTCGCGGCGTTGCGGGTCAGCAGGAAGTGGCCGCGCAGGTGGACCGCGATGACCGCGTCCCAGTCCTCGTCGGTCATATTGAACAGCATCTTGTCGCGGGTGATACCCGCGTTGTTGACCACGATGCTCAGCCCGCCGAGCTTGTCGGCGGTCTCGACGAGTTCGTCGGCGGTGCTGCGGGCGCTGATATCCCCCGCCACCGCGATGCCCTTCGAGCCGGCGGCCTCGATCTCGGCGAGCACGTCCGACTTGTCGAGCGCGCCGGCCATGTCGTTGACCACGACGGTGGCGCCTGCCTGCGCCAGGCCGATGGCCTCGGCACGGCCGAGGCCCGCGGCGGCGCCGGTGACCACGGCCACCTTGCCCGAGAGGTCGGTGGAGTCGATTTGGCTAGTCAATTTACGAATACCTCTAGTCTTTACGGATCAGGGCGGCGCGGGGGCATTCGGCGATGGCCTGCTCAGCGAGCGCTTCCTGGTCGGCGGGCACCGGATCGGCCTTGACTACCGCATAGTCGTTGTCGTCCAGATCGAAAAGGTCCGGCGCAATTCCCACGCAAACCGCGTTTCCTTCACAGCGGTCGTGATCGACTTCAACCCGCATGACACCCTCCTGACAGCCCGGATTTCGACGGTGAGGCCAACATAACGACCCCGCCATGGCGATGCCAGTGTGGCACGCTCTGGACCCCAAGACTAGAACGTGTTACAAGTTTGAGTAGGCATGGGTTGCCGAAAGCCGCCCGTGCACATGACCGAAATATCCCAATAGCCACTGGTAAGGATGACTTCGATGCGGATCGGCTACACCCCCGAGCAGGAGGAGTTGCGGCGCGAACTGCGCTCGTACTTCACCAAACTCATGACCCCCGAGCGCGCGGAGGCATTGGCATCCAATGACGGCGAGATGGGTCGCGGCAACGTCTACCGCGAGACCGTCGAACAGATGGGCAAGGACGGCTGGCTGACGCTGAGCTGGCCGAAGGAGTACGGCGGCCAGGCCCGGCCCCCCATGGACGGCCTGATCTTCAACGACGAAGCCGCCATCGCCAACGTCCCCGTGCCGTTCCTGACCATCAACTCGGTGGCGCCGACGATCATGCACTTCGGCACCGAGGAGCAGAAGAAGTTCTTCCTGCCCAAGATCGCCGCGGGCCAGCTGCACTTCTCCATCGGCTACTCCGAGCCCGGCGCCGGCACCGACCTGGCCTCGCTGCGCACCACCGCGGTCCGCGACGGCGACGACTACGTCATCAACGGCCAGAAGATGTGGACGTCGCTGATCGCCTACGCCGACTACGTCTGGCTGGCGGCCCGCACCAACCCCGAGGCCAAGAAGCACCGCGGCATCTCGATGCTGATCGTGCCCACCACCGCGGAGGGCTTCTCCTGGACCCCGGTGCACACCATGTCCGGCGTCGACACCAGCGCCACCTACTACCAGGACGTCCGCGTCCCGACCTCCAGCCTGGTCGGCGAGGAGCACGGCGGCTGGAAGCTGGTCACCAACCAGCTCAACCACGAGCGTGTCGCACTGGTCTCGGCGCAGCCGATCTACGTTGCGCTGGACGGGGTCCGGGAATGGGCCCAGAACACCAAGGACCACCACGGCAAGCGGCTGATCGACTCCGAGTGGGTGCAGCTGAACCTGGCCCGGGTGCATGCGAAGGCCGAAGTGCTGAAGCTGATCAACTGGGAGCTGGCCTCGGCCACCGATTCCGCCCCCTCCCCCGCCGACGCGTCGGCGGCCAAGGTGTACGGAACCGAACTGGCCACCGAGGCCTACCGGCTGCTCATGGAGGTGCTCGGCACCTCGGCCACCCTGCGCCGGGACACCCCGGGTGCACTGCTGCGCGGCCGCATCGAACGCTGGCACCGGTCGTGCCTGATCCTGACCTTCGGCGGCGGCACCAACGAGATTCAGCGCGACATCATCGGCATGGTCGCGCTCGGCCTGCCCCGAGTGAATCGCTAAGAGAGAGCGGCGAGAAATGGACTTCAAGACAACCGAAGCATCTGACGACCTCGGCGGCCTGGTCCGGTCCATCACCGAAGCGGTGGTGACCCCGGAGCGCCAGAAGGAGCTGGACAAGCTCGATGAGCGGTTCGACCGTGAGCTGTGGGCCAAGCTGATCGACTCCGACATCCTGTCCACCACCGCACCCGAGTCGGTGGGCGGCGGCGGTTTCGGCGCCCTGGAGCAGTCGGCCGTGCTGGTCGCCCTGGGCCGTCAGCTCTCGGCGGTGCCGTACCTCGAGTCGACCATCCTGGGCGCTGGCGCCATCGCCGAATTCGGTTCCGCCGAACTGCAATCCGAGTGGGCCGCCCCGGCGGTGGCCGGCAGCAAGATCGTCGTGCCCGCGCTGGACGGCGAGATGGGCCAGGGCCCGGTGCAGGCCACCGGGTCCGGCGAATCCGGGTACACATTGACCGGAACCCGCACCCAGGTCGCCTACGGTCCCGTCGCCGACGCCTTCCTGGTCCCGGCCGAAACCGATTCCGGTGTCAAGGTTTTCCTGGTCACCGCGGCCGATCCGGGCGTCACCGTCACGTCGCTGGACACCACCGGCCACGGCAGCGTCGCGCACCTGGACCTGCAGGGCACGGCCATTCCCGGTTCTCGTGTCGTGGGTGACGCGACGGTGCGCGAGTGGCTCCAGCTGCACAACGTCTTGGGCCGCAGCGCATTCCAGCTCGGTGTGGTGGAACGCGCGCTGGAGCTCACCGCGCTGTACGCCCGTGAGCGCGAGCAGTTCGACCGCCCGATCGGCAGCTTCCAGGCCGTGTCGTCCCGCTTGGCCGACGGCTACATCGACGTCAAGGCGCTGCGCCTGACGCTGACCCAGGCCTCCTGGCGGGTGTCCGAGGGGCTGCCCGCCGAGGTGGACGTCAACACCGCGGCATTCTGGGCCGCCGAGGCCGGACACCGGGTGGCGCACACCGCGGTGCACGTGCACGGTGGTGTCGGCATCGACATGGATCACCCGGTGCACCGGTACTTCCTGGCGGCCAAGCAGACCGAGTTCGCGATCGGCAGTGCCACCGGGCAGCTGCTGCGCATCGGGCGCGAACTGGCCGAAACGCCTGTCTGATTGATGTCCGCTCGTCCCACCGTCAGCGACCTGCTGCGCCCACTCGTCGACGTCACCGACCGCGGGTTGTACGACTGCGCTACGGCGCCAGACGGTGCCTCGCAAGAGGATGATGGCGGCCCGGCTGATCTGATCAGCTGGGCCGACCACATCGCCGCCGGGGCCCAGCTGGCCGCGGCGTTGAAGGCTCGACTGGATCCGGCCAAACCGCCGCATATCGGTGTGCTGCTGAGTAATACGACGTTCTTCTCGTCGCTGCTGGTGGCCGCCGCGTTGGCGGGCCTGGTACCCGTGGGCCTGAACCCCACGCGCCGCGGTGCCGCGCTGGTCGGCGATGCCGAGCGGTCCGACTGCCAGCTGGTACTGGCCGACAACCCAGAGCTGGTCCCGGCCGGTCTCGACGCCGCGGGTATCGATGTCATCGATGTCGAATCTGCTTCATGGGCAACCGAACTCGCAGGATTCGCCGGCGCGCCGGTGCAGTTCGCCGACGTCGGCCCCGACGACCTGTTCATGCTGATCTTCACCTCGGGCACCAGCGGTGACCCGAAGGCCGTCCGGGTCACCCACGACAAGGTGGCATTCCCGGGCCGGATGCTGGCCGGCCGGTTCGGCCTCGGCCGCGACGACACGTTCTATCTGTCCATGCCGCTGTTCCACTCCAACGCGGTGATGGCTGGCTGGGCGGTGGCGCTGGCGGCCCAGGGATCGATCGCGTTACGCCGCAAGTTCTCCGCCTCGGGGTTCCTCCGGGACGTCCGTCGCTACGGCGCTACCTATGCCAACTACGTCGGCAAACCGCTGTCGTACATCCTGGCCACTCCGGCGAAACCTGACGACACCGACAATCCACTGAAATTCATGTACGGCAACGAGGGCGCCCCGCGGGACCTGGACCGGTTCGCACAGCGTTTCGGCGTCATCGTCGTCGACGGTTTCGGTTCCACCGAAGGCGGTGTCGCTGTCGCCCGCACCCCGGACACCCCGCCCGGCGCACTGGGCCCGCTGACGGACGAGGTGGCCATCGTCGACGTGGAGACGGGACTGCCGTGCCCGCCCGGTGTTGTCGGCGAACTGGTGAACCCGACCGGCCGCGGCTGGTTCCGCGGCTACTACAACAACGAGGCCGCCGAGGCCGAGCGCATGGCCGGCGGCATCTATCACACCGGCGACCTGGCCTACCGGGACGACGCGGGGTTCATCTATTTCGCTGGGCGCCTTGGTGATTGGATGCGAGTCGACGGCGAGAACCTCGGCACCGCACCCATCGAGCAGGTGCTGCTGCGGCATCCCGACGTGGTCGAGGCGGCGGTGTACCCGATACCCGATCCCGCGGTCGGCGACCAGGTGATGTCGGCGCTTGTCCTGCTCGACCACGCCGAGTTCTCCGCGGACGACTTCAGCGCCTTCCTGGCCGCCCAGGAGGATCTGGGCCCCAAACAGTGGCCCCGGTTCGTCCGCGTCGCCACGACGCTGCCGCGCACCGAGACCTTCAAGGTCATCAAGCGGCAGCTGTCGGCCGAGGGTACCGACTGTGCCGACCCGGTTTTCGCGATCGCCCGCTAGCCGTCGTGGACCGGGATGGCCTCGACGAGCGACACCGGCCCGGCCGTCGAGACCACCCGGGTCTGCCGAAAACCGGCGTGCGCCAGCAGGTCCGCGTACTCCGAACCGGTACGTTCCCGGCCGCCGGCAGCCACCAGCATCTCCAGATCGAGGAGCATGCCGGGGTGGTGCGGCGCGCCGTCCGGCAGCACCATTTCGATGAGGGCCACGGTCCCGGCCGGGTCGATCGCTTTGCGGATGTTCCGCAGGATCACGAGCGCGCTGTCCTCATCCCAGTCGTGGATGATCGTCTTGAGCAGGTAGGCATCCCCACCCTCGGGGACCGCGTCGAAGAACGAGCCACCGGTGACGGTGATCCGGTCGGCCACCCCGGCCGCATCCAGCACCGGACCGGCTCCGGCGACGACGGACGGCAGGTCGAACAGCACGCCACGGGCTTCAGTGGCCTGCTGCAGCACCGCGGCCAGCAGCGCCCCGTGGCCGCCACCGACGTCGACGATCGTGCGGAAACGACCGAAATCGTAGGCGGGCACCAGGGTTTCGATCGCCATGGCGGATACCGCAGTCATGGCGTTGTTGAACACCTCCGCCAGGTCGCGATCGGTCTCCAGGTATTCGAAGATGGGCATGCCGCGGAGCATCTCCGCGGAGGTCTTGCCGGTCTGCACCGAGTAGAGCAGCTGGCCCCAGTGCTCCCAGTGCTTCGGGTGGCCGACGAACTGCAGCATGGGCGCCATGGAACCGGGCGCATCGGACCGCAGCGCCTCCCCGAGCCGGGTCAGCGCGAACCGGCCGTCGCGGTCCTGCTTGAGCAGCGCGTTACTGGCCAACGCCCGCATCAACCGGAAAGTGGCTCCAGGATCGGAGCCCACGCGGCGAGCGACGTCGTCGGCCGTTGCCGGACCGCCGGCGAGGGCATCGAAGATGCCGAGTTTGGACGCCACGTACATGGCCTGGGTGAGCCAGCTGCCCTGCACCATCTCGAGCACGGTCAGATTGGCCGGCACCACGGCTTGGCGCAGCTGGCTCAAGCCGCCGCGAACCCGGCTGATGCCGTCGACAAGCCAGCCGGGCGGTGGTTTTTGCGCGATTGCCACGGTGCACACAGTAACGCCACAGCTAATCCCTACGCCAGACCTGATCGGCGCCGCCCGAGTCCGGCTCACAGGAACACCGCGAGCCCTGTCGATTAGTCTCGGCCGTATGAGAACGTCCGCGATCACCGGCCTCGTCGCGGCAGCGACCGCACTGTCTGTGGTGCTGGCCGGGTGCGACTCCGGCAAAGACGCGAGCGCGTCGACCGTCAACGCGACCAGCGCCGCGGCGACAGCGGCGGCCACCGGTCCGGATGCGGCCGGCGACAAGGCAACTGACGGCCCCAACCCGACCATCGCCAGCTACATCAAGGACCACAAGATCACCGAGCTGCAGGTGCACCGCACCGACACCGGCGAACCGAAGGTCGAACTGCCGAAGCCGGACGGCTGGAAGTCCACCGGTGACGACAACCCGGCATGGGCGTACGACTCGATCATCTACAACGGCACTGTCGATCCGAAGGACTACGCGCCCAGCGTGGTCGCGCTGCTGTCGAAGCTGACCGGTGACGTCGACGCCAAAGCGCTGATGGCCACCGCGCCCGGAGAGATTCAGAACCTGCCGGGCTTCACGCCGTCCGGTCCCGGTACGGAAACCACGATCCGCGACTACCCCGCCTACCGGATCGCCGGTACCTGGGTGTCCGACGGCAAGACCAAGTTCGTGGCCCAGCAGACGGTGATCTTCCCGTCGAACGGCGCCACCTATGTGCTGCAACTGAATTCGGATGGCTCGGCGGACCAGACGCCGATCATCCAGGCGGCCACCGACGCGGTCGCCAAGCAGGTCACCATCACCCCGTGACGAATGATCCCGTGTCCCCTGCGCTTTCGGGCGCGGGGAACACGGGATCATCGACAGGACGTCAGTTGTCGCGGATGGCGTCCAGACGCTTGGTGGCGGCCTCGAACTCGGCGACCAGCTCGGCGATGATCACCTCGACCGGGCGGATTTCGTTCATCCGGCCGACGATCTGACCGACCGGCATCGCGACGGCGGTCGGGTCACCGGACTCGTTCATCCGCTGGTGGGCCTCGCTGACCAGGATGTTCTGCAACGGCATCGGCAGCGGATCGGGCGCGCCTTCGGCGTCCCAGGCGTCGGTCCAGCGGCTCTTGAGCAGCCGGGCCGGCTTGCCGGTGTAGATCTTGCGGCGGACGGTGTCGGCCGAGGTCGCGTTCAGCATCGCCTGCTGCACAACGGAAACGCCCGACTCCAGGCGTACACCCAGGTCGTATTCGGCCGAGGTCAGGAACGCCGACCCCATCCAGACACCCTGCGCGCCGAGCGCCAGCGCGGCGGCGAGCTGCCGCCCGGTGCCGATACCCCCGGCGGCCAGTACCGGGGCCGAACCACCAAGCGCGTCAACGATTTCCGGCCACAGCACGATGGAACCGATCTCCCCGGTGTGGCCACCGGCCTCGTGCCCCTGCGCGACGACGATGTCGACGCCGTTCTCCACGTGCCGCACCGCGTGCTTGGCCGAGCCGGCCAGGGCCGCGACCGGGACACCGGCGGCGTGCGCCTGATCGATGACGTCCTTCGGCGGTGAACCGAGCGCGTTGGCGATCAGCTTGATCGGGTGCTTGAGTGCCACCTCGACGTGGCTGCGGGCCACCGAGTGCAGCCAGCCCAGCACGCCCTCGTTCTTCTCTTCGTCCGCCGGCAGCGGCGCCACCCCGAGATCGGCGAGGGTCTTCTCGACGAAGTCCTTGTGCCCCTGCGGGATCAGCTTGTTGATGTCGACGCTGGTGCCCTCGGTGGGGACCTTGGCCGGCATCACGATATCGACGCCGTAGGGCTTGCCGAGAGTGTTGGCATCCATCCACTGCAGGACGTTCTCGAGGTCGTCGGCGTCGTTGAACCGGACGCAACCCAGCACCCCCATGCCGCCGGCGCGGGTCACCGCCGCAGCCACCTTCTCCGACGGCGTGAACACGAAGATCGGGTATTCGATCCCGAAGCGTTCGCAGAGTTCGGTTTTCATTCTCATATCCCTAACTAGGCTTGTGCGCCTGCGTGTTTCGCGTGCACCTCATCGGCAGGACGCGCCTCGGTCTGCTCCTTGGCCCAGCGGTAGTCGGGCTTGCCGGCCGGGGAGCGCTTGACCTCGTCGACCAACCAGAGGCTGCGCGGCACCTTGTAGCCGGCGATCTCGCTGCGCACGAACGCATCCAGGTCGGCCAGCGACGGTTTGCTGCCCTCACGCGGGTGCACGACGGCGGCGACATGCTGACCGAAGCGCGGGTCCGGGACGCCGACGACCAACGCGTCAAACACGTCCGGGTGCCCCTTCAGCGCGGCCTCGACCTCTTCGGGGTAGATCTTCTCGCCACCGGAGTTGATCGACACCGAGCCGCGGCCCAGCATGGTCACGCTGCCGTCGGCCTCGACCTCGGCGTAGTCACCGGGGATCGCGTACCGGACCCCGTTGTAGGTGCGGAAGGTCTCGGCGGTCTTCTTCTCGTCCTTGAAGTAGCCGACCGGGATGTGGCCGCACTTGGCGATGATGCCGCGCACGCCCGAACCCGGAACCACCTCGTTGCCGTCCTCGTCGAGGACCTTGGTGTTCTTGTCGATGGTCACGCGCGGGCCACCGGTGTGCGACTGGCCCTTCGCCACGATGCTGGTACCACCGAAGCCGGTCTCCGAAGAACCGATGGAGTCGGTGATCACGCGGTTCGGCAGCAGCTCGAGGAACTTTTCCTTGAGGCTGGTCGAGAACAGTGCGGCGGTGCTGGCGAGCAGGAACAGCGACGACAGGTCGTACTCGTTGCCGGCTTCCTGGTGCGCCAGCAGCGCGTCCAGCAGCGGCCGGGCCATCGCGTCGCCGGTGAAGAACAGCAGATTCACCTTGTGCTCGTGGATCATTCGCCATGCCGCGTCGGCGTCGAACTCCGGCATCAGCACCACGGTGTGGCCGGTGAACAGAGCCATCCAGGTGGCCGACTGCGTCGCGCCGTGGATCATCGGCGGGATGGGAAGCCGGATCATCGGAGGGTTGGCGGCGGCCTGCTTGGACAGGTCGTACTCATCGGCGACCGGCTCGCCGGTGGCGAAGTCGGTGCCGCCGAACAGGACTCGGTAGATGTCCTCGTGCCGCCACATGACGCCCTTGGGGAATCCGGTGGTGCCGCCGGTGTACAGCAGGTAGATGTCGTCCTCGCTGCGTGGGCCGAAGTCGCGCTCGGGCGAGCTGTCGGCGATGGCGGAGTAGAACTCGACGCCGCCGTACCTGAGGTAGTCGTCGGCTGGACCTTCCGTGCCGTCCTCCACGACCAGGATGGTCTTCAGCAGCGGCAGCTCTGGCAGCACGTTGGCAACGCGGTCCGAGTACTGGCGCTCATGGATCAGGGCGACCATGTCCGAGTTGTCGAACAGGTACTTCAGCTCACCCTCGACGTACCTGAAGTTGACGTTGACCAGGATGGCGCCGGCTTTGATGATGCCGAGCATGCCGATCACGATCTCGATACGGTTGCGGCAATACAGCCCAACCTTGTCGTCCTTCTTGACGCCCTGGGACTGGAGGTAATGGGCCAGGCGGTTGGCCTTCTCCTCCAACTCGGCGTAGGTCAGCTTTTCGTCGCCACAGATGAGTGCGACACGGTCCGGCACAGCATCGATGGCGTGCTCGGCAAGATCTGCGATGTTCAGAGCCACGTTACATAAACTAGAACGTGTTACATTTTGTGACAAGTCTAACGATCTCGAGACCGGAAGTTGGTACCCGTGAGCGAACCCGAAAAAGGCCCCGACGCCCTCATTGAGCAGCGCGGACACACGCTGATCGTCACTTTGAACCGGCCCGAGGCCCGCAATGCCCTTTCGGGCGAGATGCTCTCGATAATGGTCGAAGCGTGGGACCGCGTCGACAGCGATCCCGAGATCCGCACCTGCATCCTCACCGGCGCCGGCGGCTACTTCTGCGCCGGTATGGACCTCAAGGGCGCCACCAAGAAGCCGCCGGGCGACTCGTTCAAGGACGGCAGCTACGACCCGTCGCGCATCGACGGTCTACTCAAGGGCCGCCGCCTGACCAAGCCGCTGATCGCGGCGGTCGAGGGCCCGGCCATCGCCGGCGGCACCGAGATCCTGCAGGGCACCGACATCCGCGTCGCCGGGGAGAGCGCCAAGTTCGGCATCTCCGAGGCCAAGTGGAGCCTCTACCCGATGGGCGGCTCGGCGGTGCGCCTGGTGCGCCAGATTCCGTACACCATCGCGTGCGACATGCTGCTGACCGGGCGGCACATCACCGCCCAGCAGGCGCTGGACTATGGGCTGATCGGCTATGTGGTGCCCGACGGCACGGCGCTGGACAAGGCCCTGGAGATCGCCGAGGTGATCAACAACAACGGTCCGCTGGCGGTGCAGGCCATCCTCAAGACCATCCGCGAGACCGAAGGCATGCACGAGCTCGACGCCTTCAAGCCCGACACGGCCAACGGCATCCCGGTGTTCCTGTCCGAGGACGCCAAGGAGGGCCCGCTGGCGTTCAAGGAGAAGCGCGCGCCGCAGTTCAAGATGCGCTGATGCACATCGCAGTGACGGGTGGCACCGGCTACGTCGGCGCCCACACCGTCCGCGCCTTACTGGCGGCCGGGCACACCGTCCGGCTGCTGGTGGTCCCCGGTGGCAGCGACGACGCCGCGCTCGAGGCGCTGGGCCGGCTGGGGCCGCTCGAGGTCCTGACCGGCGACATCCGTGATGCCGCAACTCTTTCCGAACTGCTGGCCGGCTGTGACGCCACGCTGCACGCGGCCGGCGTCGTCGGCACCGACAGCCGCCGGACCCAGCTGATGTGGGACATCAACGCGTATGCCACGGAGGCCCTGCTGACCGAGGCCGCCGAGTTGGGCCTCGACCCGATCGTGTCGGTGTCGTCCTACAGTTCTCTGTTCCCGCCGACCGACGGCGTCATCGGACCCGACACTCCCCCGGCGCCCGGCCGCAGCGACTACGCCCGCACCAAGGCCTACGCCGACCACGCGGCGCGGCGGCTGCAGTCCCGGGGCGCGCCCGTCGTCGTCACGTATCCGTCATCGGTGGTCGGGCCGGCCTTCCACACGGCAGTCGGTGTGACGCAACGGGGTTGGGACCCCATCGTGCGGTACCGCGTCGCCCCGCGCCTGCGTGGCGGCATGCAGATGGTCGATGTCGGCGATGTGGCGCGGGTGCACACGGCACTCATGCAGCCCGGTCGCGGACCGAAGCGCTATGTCTGCGGCGGTGTGATGCTGACGTTCGACCAGATGGTCGACGCACTACAGTCCGCGCTGGGGCGGCCGATCCGCCGGATTCCACTGTCACCCGGCCTGTTTCGCGGTATCGGCCGGGTTTCGGATTTCGCCGGACGCTGGCTGCCGCTGGCAGAGGGCCTGAGCTATGAAGCGGCCCTGCTCCTGACGGCCGCGGTACCCACCGATGACTGCGCGACCTTGTCCGACCTGAACCTGAGCTGGCGCGACCCCAGAGAGTCGATCGTCGAATCTTTTGCGTGATTTGTGCACGATTTTCCACGGCCAGTGGTTGTTGCGTTTTGATTGAGCGTGTCTGGGTGTTTTGACCTGGCGTTTCGGCAGAATGTGTTGGTGGCCAAG